>JAFYSL010000088.1 GCA_017559355.1 Muribaculaceae bacterium | reverse complement strand
AGGGTATGGCTACATTTATATCGGCTCTCGACGGACTTGATGTGGCTATCCCTATTGTAATTGCAATTGCTATTCACAATATCCCCGAGGGTATTGCTGTATCGGTGCCCATATTGCATGCAACAGGTAGCCGTCGCAAGGCTCTTACTTATACGATATGGACTGGATTGACCGAACCAGTGGGTGCAATATTTGGAATTGTTTTTCTCTTGCCATTTTGGACTCCAATGGTGAGTGCATTATTGTTGGCAGTCGTATCGGGCATTATGGTGTTTATATCTCTCGACGAATTGTTGCCTGGAGCAGAGGAGTATGGCCATCATCACTACTCAATAGCAGGGGTAATACTCGGTATGTTGATAATGGCTGTGTCATTGTTGGTTTTATAAAATCCCTCGATATTAAGCGGTTGTAAGGTTGCGAAATAAATATTAACTTTGCAACTTAATTTTGTTGATGAGAAATTTGCGTTACATATTGATGGTGTTGGCTATGAGCAGTGCTTGTGGTCTGTGGGCTATTGATATAGAGGAGTGTGATACTCTGCAAGAAGTAACGGTGTCATTGATAAAACAAACTTCAGACTTGAATAAAAGCCCAGCATCGGTAACAGTGTTAAACTCTGCTCACTTGGAGCGCATGGGAGTTGATGCTATAAAAAATGTGAGTGCAATTGCTCCAAATTTCTATATTCCCGATTATGGTTCGCGCATGACTTCATCGGTGTATGTGCGTGGGATTGGTGCAAGAATTGACCAACCTGTAGTAGGCCTTAATGTAGATAATGTGCCTATTCTCAATAAAGATAATTATGACTTTGAACTTATTGACATAGAGAAGATTGAGGTGTTGAGGGGGTCGCAAAGTACACTTTATGGGCGTAATACAATGGGTGGGCTTATCAATATCTATAGCATGTCGCCATTTAAGTTTCAAGGGGTAAGATTTATGGGGGAATATGGTAGTGGCAATTCGTTGAAAAGTTCGTTGTCGTACTATGCAAAACTTAATTCACATTTAGGAATGTCGGTAGGTGGTAATTTTACAATGACCGATGGCTTTTACGATAATAAATATAATGGAGCCGATGTGGGCACAGAGCGTCAAGGTTCGTTGCGATGGAAAACAAAATGGTATCCATTGTCAAATTTGGCTATAGAGAACGTTGCCAGTGCACAGTTGTCGCGTCAAAGTGGTTATCCATATAAGTCGGTAGATAGTGTAGAAATTAGTTATAATGATACTTGTTTTTATCGTCGCACATCGGTAAATGATGGATTGACGATAAATTGGAATGCAGGAGGAGTAACGGTGTCGAGTATCACAAGTTTTCAGTATCTTGATGACAATATGACGCTCGATCAGGATTTCTTGCCATTAGAATATTTTACCCTAACGCAAAAACGTAAAGAGTGGGCTCTGACGCAAGATGTAGTGGTGAAGGGTAGTGCTGGTTCATACGATTGGCTTGTGGGTGCATTTGGGTTTTATCGCCACACCAATATGAGCGCTCCTGTGACATTCAAAGACTATGGTATTCAAGAACTTATAGAGAAAAACCGCAATAATGCAAATTCATATTATCCTATTCGTTGGGATGAAAGGAGTTTTGTGTTGGGTAGCGATTTTGAAATACCCAATTATGGTATGGCGTTATATCATCAGAGTCACTACGATTTGGAACAATGGTCGTTTACGCTCGGTTTGCGTTTGGATTACGAAAAATCGGAGTTAAACTATAACAACTTTTGTAATACCTCATACTCAATATACAAAGGTGATGTTGCAAATGGTGATGTGTTTAGCAAAATTCCAGTTGATATTGATGACTATGGACGTTTGGAACAATCGTTTTTGGAGTTTTTGCCAAAGTTGACAGTCGCGTATCGATTGCCAATAAGTTATGCATCAAGAGTATATGCTTCGGTAGCGAAGGGGTACAAAGCAGGAGGTTTTAATACCCAGATGTTCTCAGATGTATTGCAACAACGCATTAAAGGAATGATGGGATTGAGTGAGGTGTATAAAGTTGACGAGGTGGTGTCATATAAACCCGAAAAAAGTTGGAACTACGAATTGGGTGCACATATAAAGGATAAATACGGAAGATATTCGGCTGGAATGTCGGTATTTTATATAGATTGTCGGGATCAACAATTAACGGTGTTCCCTGAAGGAACTACAACTGGTAGAATGATGACAAATGCAGGAAAAACTCGTAGTGCGGGAGTGGAGTTGTCTGCATCATGGAATCCAACCAAGCAATGGGCATTTACGGCAAGTTATGGGTATACTGATGCACAATTTGTAGAGTATAAGAGTGGCGATGATGATTACAAGGGAAAAGTTATTCCTTATGCTCCACGTAATACGATGTATGCAGGAGTGTCATATACTCAACCAATAAATGAGAGCTGGCTTGATAAAATTGTTTTTGATGCAAATGTAAAAGGGGTAGGCGATATTTACTGGAATGAACAAAATGATGAAATACAACCATTTTATGCTTTGTTGGGTGCTTCGGTGAGATTTGAACGAGGTGATTTCTCGTTAGATGTATGGGGCGATAATTTGACCAATACGCAATACAATACATTTTATTTCGTTTCTATAAGGAACGCCTTTTTGCAACGTGGTAACCCCATTCGTTGTGGAGCGACATTGAGATTAAACTTTAATATGAAATAATAATAAAATTAGATATAAATATGAAATTTTTGAAAATAGCATTATCAGTAGTCGTATTTGCTTTAATGGCGGCTTCGTGTGGTGGGAATGAGAATCTGTTGCACGATAATTATTTGGAACAAGATTATTCTGGTTCGTTTAATGTATTGAGTAAAAAAGGTGCAAATGGGGAATTGGTAAGTGTGGTATCGGAAGGAACTACATATAAGTTTCGTTGGAGATATGACAACACTGCCGATGTGTATATCTATAACGCGAAATTCTCGACTAGTATGCCTAATGGCATCACTGTTGCTTTTGAAGGATTGCAATGGGCTTATGCAGAGGGAAATACAGAAATTAAGGTTCTTGAAGCAAAAGATTTGCTACCAACATGGGTTGAAATGGGTGGCCAAAAATTGAATGATTTGTCAAATTTTATGGTTGATGAATTGGAGGTAAGTGTATATGAGCGCCGTTTGGGTAATTTTAATCCGGAGTATATTCCTATTATTAACTTATCGATGAATATCGGTGATGTAGAGTTTGTAGCAGTGCAAAAACAGAGAGTTTATTTTGGCTCAACGGCAGTGATTGGACAAGGAGATCAACCATATTATTCTGCGCCTAAACCATTTTATTTAGTCTCATTAAATCCTACTACAGGTTTGGCTACAATTGATGTATATGGTGCAAAATTTGCCGACAAAATGCCTTCTATGGATATGAAATTTGATAAAATCCCATTTCAAGTGTCAAACATGGGGTATACTCTTGATTGTGAAGAAGTGGTACCAACTATAAAAGATGTTCCATATTCACAATATACGATTACAAACTTGAAAGGAAACGCAAATTTGAATACAGGTATGGACTTGCGATTTGATTGCATGGGATTGTCTGTATCGGCACAACTTGGATTTCCTATTGTTATAGAATAAACTAAAATAAAATCAAGAAATGAAGGTAGTATCGCGCGATGCTACCTTCATTTGTAAATAAGGATTGTTGAAGGTAAAAAAAGAGGATGTAAATACTTGAAAAAAAGAGTAGAAATGTTAATAAATATTGTAGTCGAAAAAAGTTGATTATTAATATAATTTGACTATCTTTGCACTTGGAAAAGTGAAACTTATAAGTAAGAAAACACGCAGTGTGATTGTATTGGTGTGACTATCAGAATGATAGGTGCCGATGCGTCATTGTGTTTAGTTAATGAAGAAAAAATATTAGATACAAAAATATGGTTTTATTAGACATTTTTGGAATTGAGAACAATGCATTGCTTGCCGTAGTGGGAGCATTGACTGGTTCGGCCCTTGTATTTTTGGGTTTGTTTGTGGCAAAGCTAATTTCGCCACGATCATTCAATCCACAAAAGGGTGAAGCATACGAGTGTGGTATCCCAACTCGTGGTGAAAGTATGTCGCAATTTAAGGTAGGTTACTATCTTTTTGCGATTTTGTTTTTGATGTTTGATGTTGAAACAGTATTCTTGTTTCCATGGGCAGTGCGTATGCGCGAACTTGGCGTAGATGGACTTCTCAGCATCGCAGTATTTTTTGGAATTTTAGTGTTAGGCCTTGTGTATGCATGGCGGAAAGGAGCTCTTGAATGGAAGTAACAACTAAGAGCATGCCATACGAGGCATGGAAAGATAATGAATATATCGAATCTCTTGTAAAAGAATTGCAAGAAAATGGCACTAATGTCATTGTAGGTTCGCTTGATAAACTTATTAACTGGGGTCGTTCAAACTCAATTTGGCCTCTTACATTCGCAACAAGTTGTTGTGGTATTGAATTCGTGTCGCTTGGTGCTGCACGATATGATATGGCTCGCTTCGGATGGGAAGTAGCTCGTTCATCGCCCCGTCAAGCCGACTTTATGATGGTTGCAGGTACAATCGTACACCGTATGGCTCCTGTAATGCGTCGTCTTTATGACCAACTTGCTGAACCTAAGTATGTGATTGCTTGTGGTGGTTGTGCTATCTCAGGTGGTCCATTCCGTAAATCATATCACGTAGTGAAGGGTATTGACGAAATCGTACCTGTAGACGTATATCTACCTGGTTGTCCTCCACGCCCTGAAGCGATGATTTACTCAATCATGCAATTGTCGCGCAAGATGAAGGTAGAGAAATTCTTTGGTGGAGTAAATCGTCAAGAAAAAATCAAAGATTTCCTCGCTACTCACCCTAGTGAATCATGTGATTGATTTTCTCTCTAAATGTCAATCATTAACATTATTAAAGTAAATTAAGACAATATCAGATATGGCAAACATTCAGGAAAAGATAGCCAAACTATTTCCCGAAGCAACATTTGAAGAGGGTGAAAACCTAATGGTTTGTATCCCTGACTCAAAATGGCATGCTTTAGCAAAGACCTTGAAAGAGGATGCCGAGTTGCACTTTGATTTTCTTGTTACAATAGTGGGTATGGACTGGACCGATAAACTCGGTTGTATCTATTACCTCCAATCAACTGTTGATAACAAAATGATTTCGGTTAAGGTAACTACCGAAGATCGTGAAAATCCTATGATTCACAGTGTTCATGATGTATGGGCAATTGCTACAACATTCGAACGCGAGGTGTATGATTTCTTTGGAATTATTTTCGTAAATAACCCCGATATGCGTCGTATGTTCTTGAGCATCGATTGGAAAGGTTATCCATTGCGTAAGGATTATGATGATAATCCCGAACTTAATCCAGTTCCAAAGGAAAACGAGCGTCAAGAAGACACTACAGTATCATATGTTGAAACCGAAGATGGCAAAATCGAAAAGAAAGTTCTTAACGTGTTTGAACCAAACGATTTTGTTGTGAATATCGGCCCTCAACACCCTGCTACTCACGGTGTGTTACGTTTCCGCACTGCTGTTGATGGCGAAACAATCAAGAAAATCGATTTCTATTCAGGATATATTCACCGTGGTATTGAGAAGATTTGTGAAGGATTGACTTATCCTCAAACACTTCACTTCATGGACCGTATGGACTACTTCTCAAGTCACCACTACCACCATGCAATGTGTATGGTATATGAAAAAGCATTGGGTATCGAGATTTCTCGTCGCGCGCAAGTAATTCGCGTGTTGATGGATGAGTTAGCTCGTATTGCCTCACACTGCTTATTTATGGGTACTTTCTGTATGGACCTTGGTGCTACAACAATGTTGTTCTACACATTGCGTGTGCGTGAACAAATTCTCGACATCATGGAAAAAACTTGTGGTGCGCGCATGACATTCAACTATGGTTGCATAGGTGGTGTGATGCAAGACCTACATGAAGATTTCGTCAAAGATGTGAAAGAACTTCTTGCTGTATTGCCTAAAAATATTAAAGAATACAACGAATTGTTCATTGGTAACGTGATTGCTAAAGGTCGTCTTGAAAATGTGGGTACACTCACTCGCGAAGATGCGATTTCTTATGCAGTTACTGGTCCTTCAGGTCGTGCTTCGGGTTGGGCATGTGACGTTCGTAAGACTAATCCATATAGTATTTATGGCGAACTCGACTTTGAAGAGGTTGTATACACTGAAGGCGATTCAATGGCTCGTACTAAATTGCGTCTTGCTGAGATGGAACAATCAGCTCGCATCATTGAGCAACTTATCGACAATATTCCAGAAGGTGAATATTGCGTGAAAGTGCCAAAAGTGGTTAAATTGCCTGAAGGTCGTTGGTTCCAGATGGTAGAAGGTTGTCGTGGTGCATTTGGTGTATATGTAGAAAGTACTGGTGGTACATCTCCATTGCGTTTGAAACTCGTTCCTCCATGCTTGCCTTTGGCAAATGTGGTTGACCACCTCACTCGTGGTAATAAAATTGCCGACCTTATCACTATCGGAGGTTCGTTAGACTACATCGTTCCCGATATTGACCGATAAAAATTGATTAATATAGAAATTATATAATTATGTACGAAATAACATTTTCGACTATAACCACTTGGGTAGACGCATTTTTGAATCAATACATGCCCTCATGGCTTGCCACAACAATCGAATGTTTGGTAATCGGGGTAGGTCTTCTCGTGGTTTATGCCCTCTTGGCATTGTTTTATATCTATTTTGAACGTAAAGTGTGTGCAGCTTTCCAATGTCGTCTCGGACCTAACCGTGTAGGACCTATGGGCTTGTTGCAATCTTTTGCCGATATGTTTAAGATGCTTATCAAAGAGATTATCACATTGAAGCATATTGATCGTTTCTTGTTTGCTCTTGCTCCTTACTTGGTAATCACTGCATCAATGCTCACATTTGCATGTTTGCCATGGGGTAATGGATTGCAAATCATCGATTTTAATATCGGTATCTTCTTCTTGATTGCAGTGTCATCTATTGGTGTGCTTGGTATCTTATTGGCAGGGTGGTCAAGTAACAACAAATTCACATTGATTGGTGCGTTGCGTTCAGGTGCGCAAATGGTAAGTTACGAATTGTCAATCGGTCTTTCGGTATTGACAATGGTTGCATTTGCGGGAACAATGTCGTTTACTGAACTTGTTGCAAAACAAGAAGACTTATGGTTTATTTTCCAAGGTCATATTCCAGCGCTTATTGCATTCCTCATTTATATTGTAGCAGGTACTGCAGAAACTAACCGTGGTCCATTTGACCTTCCTGAAGCAGAAAGTGAGTTGACAGCAGGTTATCACACTGAATATTCAGGTTTGCACTTTGGTTTCTTCTACTTGGCTGAATACCTCAACCTCTTCGTAGTATCAGGTGTTGCAACATTGTTGTTCTTCGGAGGTTGGATGCCATTGCACATTCCAGGCTGGGAAGCATTTAACGATGTCATGAACTACATTCCTTCATTTGTGTGGTTTATTGGTAAGGCAATTGCAATTTCATTTATCATCATTTGGTTTAAGTGGACATTCCCACGTCTTCGCATCGACCAATTGTTAAAACTTGAATGGAAATATCTCCTTCCAATCAATCTTGTAAACCTTGTGTTGATGGTTCTTATCATCGTATTTAATTTACACTTTTAATATTAATTTCACACTAAGATAAATTTCGTGATTATGAGCGAAAAATTTGGTAAAATTGCTCAGGTAATTGGTCCGGTTGTTGACGTTGCATTTGAAGGCGAAGGAAATACTATTCCTCCTATCTATACATCGTTGAAAATTGACCGTGCTGATGGTTCTGAACTCATTCTTGAGGTAGAACAACACATTGGTGAAAATACAGTGCGTTGTGTTGCGATGGATAGTACCGATGGTTTACAACGTGGCATGAAGGTGGTAAACCTTGATCGTCCTATTGCTGTGCCTACTGGTGAACAAGTAAAAGGTCGTTTGCTCAATGTAGTAGGTGAAGCTATTGACCACTTGCCCGAACTCAAGCGTGAAAATGTGCGTCCTATTCACCAACCTGCTCCTGCTTTTGATGACCTCACTATTGGTACAGAAATTCTTTACACCGGTATTAAGGTGATTGACCTTCTTGAACCATATAGTAAAGGTGGTAAAATCGGTTTGTTCGGTGGTGCTGGTGTAGGAAAGACAGTGCTCATCATGGAACTTATTAATAACATTGCTAAAGGTCACAATGGATTCTCTGTATTTACTGGAGTGGGTGAACGTACTCGCGAAGGTAACGACTTGCTTCGTGAGATGATCGAGAGCGGTGTTATGAAATATGGCGAAAAATTTGAAGAAGGAATGGCTAAAGGGGAGTGGAACCTCGCCGACGTAGATATGGAAAAGGTGAAGGAATCACAAGCTACTCTCGTATTTGGACAAATGAACGAACCTCCTGGTGCGCGTCTTCGCGTAGCATTGTCGGGATTGACCGTAGCTGAGCAATTTCGCGATCAAGATGGTGGTGGTAAAGAAATTCTTCTCTTCATTGACAATATTTTCCGTTTCACTCAAGCAGGTTCTGAGGTATCGGCATTGTTGGGCCGTATGCCATCAGCAGTAGGTTACCAACCTACACTTGCATCTGAAATGGGTACATTGCAAGAGCGTATTACTTCAACTAAAAATGGTTCAATTACTTCGGTTCAAGCGATTTATGTGCCTGCCGATGACTTGACCGACCCCGCTCCTGCAACAACATTCAACTTCTTGGATGCAACAACCGTGTTAAGTCGTAAGATTGCTGAGTTGGGTATTTATCCAGCTGTGGATCCATTGGAATCAACTTCTCGTATCCTTGATCCAAATATCATTGGTGAAGAGCACTATAACACAGCTCAAGCTGTAAAACAATTGCTCCAAAAATACAATGAGCTTCAAGATATCATCGCTATCCTTGGAGTTGATGAACTTTCTGATGAAGATAAACTTGTTGTGGCTCGTGCTCGTCGTGCTCAACGTTTCCTTTCACAACCATTTAATGTGGCTGAACAATTTACTGGTCTCCCAGGTGTGATGGTGCCATTGAGCGAAACAATTCGAGGCTTCAAGATGATTCTTAGCGGAGAAATGGATGAGTATCCAGAACAAGCATTCCTCAATGTGGGTACAATCGATGAAGCAATCGAAAAGGGTAAGAAACTTCTTGCCGAAGTAAAATAAGAATTATCACTTTAGTTCAATATTAGCAACCTATGATACTAAAAATTATATCAACCGAAGATGTGCTTTTTGATGGCGAGGTGGAATTGGTAACACTCCCTGGTCAAAAAGGCTCTTTTACTGTGCTCAATAACCACGCGTCGATAGTTTCATCGCTCGTTGCTGGCAACATTGTGTATAGTGTGGGTGGAGTAAAAACATCATTGCCTGTAGATGGAGGTTTGGTTGATGTTGATAAAAATGTAGTATCGGTGTGTATATATTAAGCATGAAGAAAGTATTTCTCATATTAACAATGATGATGGTGGCGTTTATAGCGCCAAGCACTGCGTATGCATCATCTGAGGGTGAGGGTGGTGAATTGAAGATCAAAGAAACCATTTTCCACCACTTAGGAGATGGATATGGCTGGGAAGTACCTTTCTCGCATCATCATCGCATTCCGTTGCCAGTAATAGTAAAGGATTACAATGGAGATTGGCATTGCTTTAGTTCTTCACGTGTTACTAATGGTGAAACTTATGAAGGTTTCTACATTTCACATGGTGAGGAATATAATGGAAAGATTGTGGGAAAAGATGCATCGGGCAAAGTGTATCGTCCACTCGATTTTTCAATCACTAAAAATGTGTTTGCTCTTTGGATTTCAGTTGTTGTAGTGTTGATGTGTGTGTTGAGTGTAGCACGTTGGCATCGTCGCAATGGTTCGAAAGCGCCACGCAAAGGATTGGGTGCGATAGAGTCGCTTATTTCTTTCATTTATGATGGAGTAATTAAATCAACTCTTAAAGATAAAGCACCTCGTTTTGCTCCATATTTGTTGACAGTATTCTTCTTTATCTTTGGTATGAACCTCCTTGGATTGATTGTTATTTTCCCTGGTGGTGCTAACCTTACTGGTAATATTGCTGTGACATTAGTGTTGGCGATATTGACATTTATCATGACCAACCTTTATGGTACAAAAACTTACTGGAAAGAGATATTCTGGCCCGACGTGCCAATGTGGTTGAAATGCCCAATCCCCATCATGCAAGTGATTGAAGTATTTGGTATGTTTACAAAACCAGCTGCGTTGACAGTGCGTCTATTTGCAAATATGATGGGTGGTCACATGATTGTGATTGTGTTAACAATGCTTATCTTCATCTTTGCTCCAATGGGTGCAGCTGTAACTGGCGCAACAACAGTCGTGTCGGTAGGATTTTCAATCTTTATGTTGCTTATCGATGTGTTGGTAAGTTTCATTCAAGCTTATGTGTTCACAATGTTGTCAACAATCTTTATTTCGTTGGCACAAGAGGAACATCATGAAGGACATGAATAATAAAACAGAAAAAATAATATAAATAACAAAAATAATAACATTAAAAACTTAAGATTATGTTAGCAATGATTTTAGCCGCAGAAGGTTTATTAGCAGTAGGTGCATGTTTTGGTGCTGCATTAGCAGCTATCGGTGCAGGTCTCGGTATTGGTAAAATTGGAGCAGCCGCTATGGAAGCAATCGCTCGTCAACCAGAGTCAGCAGGTGACATTCGTAGTAATATGATTGTTATCGCAGCGCTTGTAGAAGGTGTTGCACTTTTCGCTGTTATTGTCTGCATCCTTGCATTGTTTGTATAAAATCAAGTAATTCTATAGTATGGAACTATTCACGCCTGAATTTGGCTTGATATTTTGGATGTTCACATCATTTGCTATTCTCTTCTTCGTGTTAGCGAAGTGGGGATGGCCAGTGATTATTAAGGGCATCGATGAGAGAGCCGATTTGATTGACAAAGGTGTGGAATACGCTCAAAATGCTAAAGAGCAACTTGACCACGCCCGCGAAGAGGCTGAAAAATATATTGCAGAAGCTCGTCGTCAACAAGCCGACATGCTCCGTGATGCCGATAAAATGAAAACTCAAATTATTGAAGAGGCTCGCGAAGCAGCACAAAAAGAGGCAAAGAAGGTGATGGAAGCTGCTAAACAATCAATTGAGCAATCACGCAAGGAAGCTGAACAAAATTTCCGTGACGAGGTGAGCGCATTTGCTCTCGACATCGCAGGAAAAGTAGTGCGAAATCAACTTGCTGATGAAAAAGCTCAAAAACAGTTAGTAAACACTCTTCTTGACGAAATAGAGAATAAAAATTAATAAACGCAATGAACGAAGGTCTTATTCCACGCCGATATGCTAAAGCCCTCTACAAATATGCAGTAGAACAAGGGCAGGATAAACCTATGTATGGATTGATGCAGCATCTTAGTGATGCTTTTGCTGCCGATGCAACACTCCAAGAGGTAATGGGCAATCCTTTCATCGCTGCCGATGACAAGGTAAAATTGCTTAACATAGCTTCAGGGGCTGATGAATCGCAAACATGTTTTGCCGATTTCCTAAAGTTGTTAGTGGCAAATAAGCGCATTTCATCAGCACGTTCGATTGCTTTAGCTTATCAAGCAATATATCGTAAGGCCAACAATATCTATTTGGTAGAGGTCGTATCGGCATCACCAATGGATAGCGCCGACGAGGTTCGACTAAAGAAACTCATAGAGGGGCATCTCAATGGTGGAACAATGGAATTTAGCCAACGAGTTGATGAGCAACTCATAGGTGGATTTATTGTGAACATTGACTCAGAGCGCCTTGATGCGTCGGTGCAAAATGAATTGAAACAACTGCGTTTGAATCTTCTTAGAAAATAATTTGTGATGATTAATCCCAGCGAAATATCAGAAGTATTAAAACAACAACTTCAAAATGTAAACTCAAAAGTTTCGTTTGAGGAAGTTGGTACGGTCCTTGAGGTAGGTGACGGTGTTGCCCACGTGTTTGGACTTGACAATGTGTGCGCCAATGAACTCGTAGAGTTTGAAAATGGTGTGAAAGGCGTTGCTCTTAACCTTGAAGAGAGCAATGTGGGTGTTATTTTGCTCAATGATGTTAATAAAGTAACCGAAAACATGACTGTGAAACGCACAGGTAAGATTGCATCTATTCCAGTGGGTGAAGGATTGTTTGGTCGTGTTATTAATGTATTGGGTGAGCCTATTGATGGTCGCGGTCCAATTGATGGCGACTTGATTGATCTCCCACTCGAACGCAAAGCACCTGGTGTAATCTTCCGTCAACCAGTAAAGCAACCATTGCAAACCGGTATCAAGGCTATTGACTCAATGGTGCCCATAGGTCGTGGTCAACGTGAGCTTATCATTGGCGACCGCCAAATTGGTAAGACAGCGATTGCTATTGACACTATCATTAATCAACGCAAGAGCTTTGAAGAAGGTAAACCAGTATATTGTATCTATGTAGCAATCGGTCAAAAAGCATCGTCAATCGCTGCAACAGTAGAAACTTTGCGACAAAATGGAGCATTGGATTACACTGTAGTAGTTGCGGCTTCGGCTTCTGACTCGGCTGCAATGAGATATTACTCACCTTTTGCAGGTGTAGCAATCGGTGAATATATTCGCGATACAGGTCGTGATGCACTTATCGTATATGATGACTTGTCAAAACAAGCGGTGGCTTATCGCGAAATTTCTTTGATTTTGAAACGTCCTTCAGGTCGTGAAGCATATCCTGGTGATATTTTCTATCTCCACTCTCGCTTGCTCGAGCGTGCTGCGAAGATTATTGATAACCAAGAGGTGGCTTCAAACATGAATGACCTTCCTGAGGTGCTTAAACCTATGGTAAAGGGTGGAGGTTCGCTTACAGCACTTCCAGTAATTGAAACTCAAGCAGGTGACGTTTCAGCATATATACCTACTAACGTAATTTCAATTACCGATGGTCAAATCTTCCTTGAAACAGCATTGTTTAACCGTGGTATTCGTCCTGCAATCAACGTAGGTCTTTCGGTATCGCGTGTGGGTGGTAGTGCTCAAATCAAGTCAATGAAGAAAGTGGCTGGTACATTGAAGATTGACCAAGCTCAATTCCGTGAACTCGAATCGTTTACAAAATTTGGTGGTGATATCGACCCTGTAACAGCTCGCGTAATTGACAAAGGTCGTAAAAACGAACGCTTACTCATTCAACCTCAATATCGTCCAATGTTGGTAGAAGAAGAGGTTGCTGTAATATATTGTGGTGTTAAGGGATTGCTTCAAAATGTGTCAATGGAAAAAGTGGCAGAATTTGAAAAACAATTCATTCAAATGCTTCATGCAAAACATCAAGCAGATGTTCTTGACTTGATTCGTGGAGGTCAACTTACTGATGAAATTGAAGCAAAAATCACTGCAGTGGCTAATGAAATAGCAAGCCGTTATTAATAAAGTAAAGTAAATGGCAACGTTAAGAGAACTAAAAGGAAGAATTGGCTCGGTAGCTTCATCTGAAAAGATTACTGGAGCGATGAAGATGATTTCTTCGGCAAAGATGCACAAGGCTGAACAAGCGTTGCGTCGTCAATTGCCGTTTCGTAATCAAATAGAGACTATCATCGCTAATCTATTGAGCGCCGATGCACAATTTTCTTCTCCATTAATCGAAGCTCGCGATGTAAAACATGTGAGCATCGTGGTTTTTGGTTCAGACGATGGTCTATGCGGAGCCTATAATGTAAATATCTTCAAGCAGTTGCTTGAACGAGTGCAATATTATCGTTCGACTTATGGTGAAGAGTTGAACATTCGTATTATTCCAGTAGGAACAAAGATGTTCAAAGCGACTAATAAGATTGCTCACTCAACAATAAAAGTAGAATCGATAGAGGGTATAAACTCAAAAACAGAGGCTGATGGAGTGAAGGCGTTTATGTCGCAATTGCAACAACAGTTCCTTGGTGGTGAAACCGACTTGGTTGATGTGCTTTATATGAATTTCCAAAGCATGAGTCGCCAACGCCCACGATTTGAGCAAATTTTGCCAGTGGTACAAGAGTCGTTTGCTACAAATAGCGATGCAGTAGCATCATCTCGCCCTTATTTGTTTGAACCCGATGTTAATCAAATCTTCTCATCGGTATTGCCTTTGTTCTTGTTGTCGACCATGCAAGAGATATTTACTGAAAATAGAGCTTCGGAGCAAGCAGCACGTGTAATGGCAATGCAAAGTGCCAACGATAATGCGAAGAAATTGCTCGACCAATTAAGATTAGAGTATAACAAACTCCGTCAACAAAGCATCACTAATGAGTTGCTTGATATTGTGGGCGGACAGGTGAGATAATGAAAATAATAATAACTTAAAATATAGATTTAGACTAAATTCTATGGGTAGTGTAAAAGATTATTTTTCATCGTTAGGTGCGGGATTGGCAAGCCTTGTAAAAGGTATGCAAATTACCGGTAAAGAATTTGTTACACCTAAGATTACTGAAAAATACCCCGAAAATCGTGAGACTGTAAAGGTCCCCGAGCGTTTCCGCGCGATTTTGGAACTCAAATATGATGCTGAGGGTAACCACAAATGTATCGCGTGTGGAATTTGTGAGCGCAATTGTCCTAATGGCACAATTACTCTTACAAGCAAAATGGTAGATACTTGGGACGGAAAGAAAAAACGCAAGTTGGATAAGTATGTCTATGACTTGGGTAGCTGTACTTTCTGCCAATTGTGTGTAACTTCTTGTCCTCAAGATGCATTGGAATTCTCTAATGATTTTGAACAAGCAGTATTTACTCGTGAAAAACTTGTAAAACAACTCAATTATCTCCCTGAAAAAGAGGAACCAGCTCCAACTCCAGAACAAATCGCAAAAGCTGCTGCTGAGCGTGAAGCAAAAATCGCTGCGGCAAAAGCTGCTGCCGCTGCTAAGAAAGCTGCCGCTGCTAAGGCTGAAGGAGAAGTTGCTACTAATGCTCCTAAAGCAGAAGAGACTCCTAAATCAACTGAAGAAAAATAAAAAATTAATAATAATATATGGAATCAGTAGGAAGTATCATTATTTTAGGCATAATCGTATTGTCGATTGTTGTCTTCTCGGTACTTACTGTCACTTCACGCAAAATTTTGCGTTCGGCAACCTACTTGCTATTCACTCTTTTTGCTACTGCAATGATTTATTTCCAACTCGATTATGAGTTCTTGGGTGCAGTGCAAATCGCAGTATATGCAGGTGGTATTGTTGTGTTGTTTGTCTTCTCAATTTTGTTGACAAGCCATCCAGGTGACAATAGTACGAAACTTACTTCAAAGAAACATGTTCTCGGTTTCATCGCAGCAGGAGCAACACTTTTGGTTGCAGGTTATGCATTGGTGAGCCGTTGTGCCGACTTGTTCAAAACTCTTCCTTCTATGGAAGCGATTACAATGAACAAACTTGGAGAAAACTTGATGGGAACAGGTGTAGGTCAGTATCTCTTGCCCTTTGAAGCAATCAGTGTGTTATTACTCGCATGTATAATTGGTGGCATCGTTGTCGCTCGTAAAAGGTAATCGATTATGGAACTTACGATGTTATGTTATATAATCCCCAGCTTAATAATGTTTTGCTGTGGTGTGTATGGGTTCATTACTCGCCGAAATATGATTGCAATCTTGATTTCGCTCGAACTCATGCTTAATGCTGTAGATATTAACTTTGTTGTCTTTAACCGATTCTTGTATCCTGAAGCGATGGAAGGTATGTTCTTCACACTTTTTGCTATTGCAATCGCTGCAGCTGAAACTGCATTGGCAATTGCAATTATCATCAATCTCTTCCGTGTGGCTAAGAACATCGATGTTGAAGACGTTAACGATATGAAATTTTAAGCACTATGGATATTACAATGCCTTTAATGATTTTAGCTATTCCCTTGTGCATGTTCCTTTTGTTGGGACTATTTGGGAATAAGATGAGCCACAAAGTTGCTGGTTGGCTCGGCACATTGGGTATGGGTACAGCTTTAGTGCTTGCTTATACCACTGCATTCAACTATTTCTTCAGCGGCAGCGAGTTGTTTGTAAACGCTGCTGGTGAAAGATTGCAATATGCAGTATTTGACTATACTTGGTTGGAATTTACTGAAAACTTAGTAATCAAACTTGGATTCCTTCTTGATCCAATCTCGGCTATGATGCTAGTGGTTATCACTACTATCTCATTTATGGTACATCTTTATAGCCTTGGTTACATGCATGGTGAAAAAGGATTCCAACGCTACTATGCATTCCTCTCATTGTTTAGCTTCTCAATGTTGGGATTGGTTGTTGCTACTAACATCTTCCAAATGTATATCTTCTGGGAACTTGTGGGTGCATCATCTTATCTCTTGATTGGTTTTTATTACACAAAACCATCGGCAGTATCAGCTTCTAAGAAAGCGTTTATTGTTACTCGTTTTGCCGACCTCGGTTTCTTGATTGGTATTCTCATTCTCTCATTCTATAGTAAAACATTCGATTTCGTCACTATGACATCTGATCCTACAGGTGTATTCGCAAGCACTACAGGCGCAATGTTCATGGGTGGCTCAGTGTTGACATGGGGCTTAGTACTCATCTTTATGGGTGGTATGGGTAAATCGGCAATGATGCCACTTCACATTTGGTTGCCTGATGCGATGGAAGGTCCAACTCCTGTATCGGCTCTTATCCACGCAGCTACAATGGTTGTTGCAGGTGTGTTCTTGGTGGCTCGTATGTTCCCAGTTTATATTTGTCAAGAATCAGCATTAGAAATAGTGACTGTAGTAGGTGCATTGACTGCACTTTATGCAGCAATCGTAGCATGTACACAAGTTGATATCAAACGTGTGCTTGCGTTCTCAACTATTTCGCAAATTGCATTCATGGTAGTTTCTCTTGGTGTTGCTCGCCCTGAGTTCCATGAAGGTCTTGGTTATATGGCATCAATGTTCCACTTGTTTACTCACGCAATGTTCAAGGCTCTCTTGTTCTTGGGTGCTGGTGCATTGATTCACGCAGTTCACTCAAATGATTACACATCAATGGGTGGTCTTCGTAAGTATATGCCTATTACTCACATCACATTCCTCATTGGCTGTCTTGCTATCGCAGGTATTCCTCCATTTGCAGGTTTCTTCTCTAAAGATGAAATTCTCACAGCTGCGTTTAACAATAGCCCATTGTGGGGTACTTGGATGACAGTGGTTGCTGGTTTGACAGCATTCTACATGTTCCGTCTCTACTACCGCATCTTCTGGTGGAATAATCCTGATTATGGTCACCACACTCCACATGATGGTCCTTGGACAATGTCATTGCCATTGATTATTCTTGCTGCAGTATCGTGTGTAGCTGGTTTTATTCCTTTCGGCGAATTTGTGACATGGAATCGTGAAGTATATCACATTCATCTTAACTGGACAGTAGCAACAACTAGCATTGTAGTTGCTGTATGCGCTATTGCTCTTGCAACAGTGATGTATCGCAAAGAAAACGCTATCCCTACAAAGATGAAAAATGCTATGAAGGGTTTGTGGACTGCTGCTTACAATCGTTTCTACTTCGACGAACTTTACATTTTTATTACTCACAAGATTATCTTTAACCTCGTGAGCCGTCCTATCGCATGGTTTGACCGTCATATCATCGATGGCACAATGGATAGCTTTGCAACTATGACCAACTATGCGTCAGAAAAGATTAAAGGTCTCCAATCTGGAAGCGTTCAACAATATGTATGGTTTTATCTCCTTGGTGCGTTGTTGCTCGCAGGTGTAATGATCGTGTGTGTGATTTAATAACAATGGTGCAAATCTAAAATATAGAAAATTATGTTATTTGGATTAAATATATTATTGTATTTCGTGATAATTCCGGTGCTCATGTTGCTCGGATTATTCCTCTGCCAAAAGGATAATATGAAGCAGATCCGCACCGTTGCTGTTGTAGGTTCTACTGCATTGGTTGCTCTTTCGGTATACCTTTTGGTTGATTATCTCGCACTTCGTGCAGCAGGTGAAACTGCACAAATGCTCTACACAGATTCTTGGAGTTGGTTTGGTCCTCTCAATATCAATCTTGCGATTGGTGTTGATGGTATTTCTGTTGCAATGATTTTGCTTTCTGCAATTATTGTGTTTGCAGGTTCATTTGCTTCATGGAAAATTAATCCTCTTCCAAAGGATTTCTTCTTGTGGTTGATTTTGTTGTCAACAGGTGTATTTGGATTCTTTATCTCAATTGACTTGTTCACAATGTTTATGTTCTATGAAGTTGCGCTTATCCCTATGTACCTTCTTATCGGTCTTTGGGGTACAGGTCGCAAAGAATATTCAGCAATGAAACTTACATTGATGTTGATGGGTGGTTCTGCATTCTTGATGCTTGGTCTCATTGGTATCTATTTCCATTCAGCTGCTGAAGGTGGTCAACTTACATGGAACATCGTTGAAATCGCTCAAAATCATGCAATTCCTCATAATTGGCAATTGTTCTTGTTCCCAATGACATTCGTTGGTTTCGGTGTGCTTGGTGCTATGTTCCCATTCCACACATGGAGTCCCGACGGTCACGCATCAGCACCTACTGCAGTGTCAATGCTTCACGCAGGTGTGTTGATGAAACTTGGGGGTTATGGTTGCTTCCGCGTGTCAATGTATCTCATGCCCGAAGCTGCTAACGAACTTGCTTGGATTTTCTTGATTCTTACAGGTATTTCAGTTGTATATGGTGCATTTAGCGCATGTGTTCAAACCGACCTTAAGTATATCAACGCTTATTCATCAGTGAGCCACTGTGGTCTTGTATTGTTTGCAATCTTGATGCTCAACACTACAGCAATGACTGGTGCTATTATGCAAATGCTTTCACACGGTTTGATGACAGCGTTGTTCTTCGCCCTCATTGGTATGATTTACGGCCGTACTCACACTCGCGATATCCGAGAAATGGGTGGTTTGATGAAGATTATGCCATTCTTGGCGGTATGTTATGTGATTGCAGGTATGGCATCACTTGGTCTTCCAGGTTTGAGTGGTTTCGTAGCTGAAATGACAATCTTCGTTGGTTCATTCCAACACACTGATACATTCCACCGCGTGTTTACAATCGTAGCTTGTTGCTCAATTGTAATCACTGCAGTGTATATCCTTCGTGTTGTAGGCAAGTTGCTCTTTGGCCCAGTTCAAGACGAGCACCACTTGCATTTGACCGACGCTACATGGTGGGAACGCTTCTCAGCAATTACTCTCATCGTGTGTGTGGCTGCAATCGGTTGCTACCCTAATTTCTTCAGCGACTTGATTAAATTCACATTCAATCCAGAGTTCTTTACAGTATTAGGTTTTATTAATTAAAGATAAATAGAAATGGATTACTCACAATTTTTAGCAATGAAGCAAGAAATAGGATTGTTAGTCATATTTCTATTAGTCTTCTTTTATGACACCTTTATGCCTAAAAAGGCTCAAAATGGTCTTGCAGGCATAACAACAGTATTGTTTGGTGCATTTACCCTCTGGGGATTCTTCTGCCCATGTTTGAATGGTGCTTGTGTTACAGATGCTTTTGCTGGTATGTATAATACTTCTGCAATTGTAGTAGCAATCAAGAATATTCTTAACATCGGTGTATTTATCGTTCTAATCCAATCAATTAAATGGGCTAATAGCGAAGATCAAGTAATTCGCCGTGGTGAATTCTACGAATTGTTGCTCGTAACATTGTTTGGTATGTATTTGATGATTTCTGCTCGTCACTTCTTATTGTTTGTAATTGGTCTTGAAGCGGCATCATTGCCATTAGCTGCAATGGTAGCGTTCGACAAAGAACGCGTAGAAAGCCACGAAGCTGCTATCAAATACATTCTTACTGCAGTATTCTCTTCAGCAGTGTTCTTGATGGGCTTGTCATTTGTATATGCTCTTACAGGATCACTTTACTTTGATGCAATTGCAGCAAAAATCGCTGCCGAACAAGGTGTAATGCTCATCGTAGCAGTAGCATTTGTTATTGCTGGTATTGGTTTCAAACTTTCATTGGTGCCATTCCACTTGTGGACTGCAGATGTATATCAAGGAGCTCCAACATCAGTAACTTCATACCTTTCTGTTATCTCTAAGGGAGCTGTTGCGTTTGCGTTCTTGGTGATCATGGCTCAAGTGTTTGGTTCGGTTTACTCACAAGTGTGGGAATGGATGCTTTATGCATTGATTATCCTCACTATTACAATTGGTAACCTCTTTGCAATTCGTCAACGCAACATGAAACGTTTCTTGGCGTTTTCATCAGTGTCACAAGCTGGTTATATCATGCTTGGTGTAATTGCAATGACTGCAACTGGTGTTTCATCATTGTTATACTACATTCTTGTGTATATCTTCTCTAACCTTGCTGCATTTGGTGTGATTCAAGCAATTGAGAACAACACTGGTAAAGTAGGAATGGACGATTACAAAGGATTGTATAAAACAAACCCTCGCTTGGCGTTTACAATGATGCTTGCAATGTTCTCATTGGCAGGTATTCCTCCATTTGCAGGTTTCTTTAGCAAATTCTTCATCTTCACAGGAGCAGTTCAACAAGGTAGCATCGCTATCTATGTACTCGTGTTGATAGCATTGATTAATACAATCATCTCACTCTACTACTACCTCCTTGTGGTTAAAGCAATGTTCATCAGTCAAGACGAATGTCAAATTGCTACATTCAAATCGGCTTGCTCTGAACGCACTGCAATGTGGATTTGCGTAGCTGGTATCATTCTCCTAGGTATCGTAAGTTGTGTTTACAACTCACTTCTTGGTCTTACCGAAGGCGCAACAGTTATCGGCAACCTCTTCTAAGAAGATTTCTCTAAATCACTATAGACAGCGACGGCTTCCAGCAATGGGAGCCGTTGCTTTTTTGAGAGGAGAGAGGAGAGATGAAAGAGGAAAGATTTAAATTGAAAATTGAGAACCCCGAAGGGCTCAACGAGACATAATCGAGTTAATTGAGAATTGAGATTGAAAAATCATTTTCTTTTTTGTTTATGAGTCATATTTCAGTTAGGTTACTTATGCTTTCCTGTGCT
>JAFYSL010000087.1 GCA_017559355.1 Muribaculaceae bacterium | reverse complement strand
TAAATAGATATATAAAAATATATAATTTTAAAATATTGAATAATAATAAAATAAAAATACTAATATATAACAACGATATAGTTTAATATATAGATAAAAATAGTATAATTTTATGATAAAATATGATAAAAAATCTGCCTTAAAGTGTGTGATAAAGATGCTCTCTAAAGGTTTTTTTGAATAGATCTTTCTTTTTTTATGTTAGCGGGGCATTTATGTAGGATAATTGTTGTATATTTGTAAAGTATATAGATAATTACGATCTTGCGAGGTTGTTTTTATTTGTTTTATGGTGTATATGAAAAGAAAAGTGTGCATAGTGACAGGTACTCGTGCTGAGTGGGGATTGTTGAGTGTTATCGCTCAGCAACTAAAGTTGCGCCAAGATGTAGAGTTGCAAATTGTTGCAACTAATATGCATCTTGATGTCCGCTATGGTCATACTATTGACGATATTTTTGCCATGGGGTTTGAAGTAAATGCTCAAGTTCCTATGAAAGTAGAAGATGATTCGCGTGTCTCAACTGCTAAGGCAATGGCAAAATGTACAGAAGGAATGGCTGATGCTTTTGCACAACTTTCGCCTGACGTGATTGTTATTCTCGGCGATAGATATGAAATGTTGTCGGTAGCAAGCGTGGCAACAGTGATGCGTATTCCAATCATTCATCTACATGGTGGAGAAATCTCAGAAGGGGCAATAGACGATAGTATTCGTCATGCTATAACTAAACTTTCTTCACTACATTTAACCGCTACAGAGCAATATCGTAATCGAGTCATTCAGATGGGTGAAAGCCCTAAAATGGTAGTTAATACTGGAGCAATAGGGGTGTATAACATTGCAAATGTAGCACCGATGAGTCTTGCCGAACTAAATGATTCTCTCAATTTTGAAATCACGCCTGGAACATTGCTTGTAACCTATCATCCTGCTACTCTTGATGACGAAGATGTGGAAATACGATGCATTGCATTGTTGGAGGCTCTTGATGAATTCCCCGACAATAAGGTCATTATAACATATCCCAATAATGATGCGCAAGGACATGTGATTATTGAGTTGATTGAAGCATATGCTTCTAATAATCAAGATAGAGTAATGGTTAAGCCTTCGTTAGGACTTTTAAGATATATATCGGCATTACACTATGTAGATGCTGTTGTGGGTAACTCTTCAAGTGGCATTATAGAGGTGCCATCAATGGGGATTCCAATAGTCAATATTGGTATGCGTCAGCAAGGTCGCATGGCAAGCGAGTCGGTTATACATTGTGCCGACGATAAAGATAGCATTGTAGAGGCAATACGATATGCATTAAGTGATGTTGGGCGTGAGAAAGCAAAATCTGCTCAAAATCCTTATTGCAAAGAAAACACATTGCAACTTATTGTTGAGGCAATTGCAACTACACCTCTTGGTGATTTGCAAAGAAAAACTTTTTATGATTTGAAATGAAAGACAATTCGCTATATATAATACCCGCTCGTGGTGGAAGTAAAGGCATTCCTCGCAAGAATATAAAATTGCTTGGAGGAATCCCTCTTATACACTATTCCATTGCCGTTGCACGACAATTGACCGATGATGCACATATCATTGTGTCGACTGATGATGATGAGATTGCCGAGGTAGCACGACAAACAGGTTTGCTTGTTGAATACATGCGCCCTAAGCATTTGGCAACTGATACTGCAGGTTCACGGGAGGTAATTATTGATGCGATGGATTATGCCGATGCTCAAGGTATAAAATATGATAAAGTGGTACTTTTGCAGCCTACATCGCCATTGAGAACGGTTGAGGATGTTGAGGCATGTCTATCACTCTTTAATTCAGATATTGATATGGTGGTGAGTGTCGTAGAGGCGACAGCAAATCCCTATTACAACTGCTTTGAGGGAAATCCCGAAACTGGATATCTACAAGTGTGTAAAGGAGATGGACACTATACTCGTCGCCAAGATGCTCCTCAAGTATGGGAATATAATGGAGCTGTGTATGTGATAAATCCATGCTCGTTGCGAGCAATGCCTATGGGAGAATTTACGCGCAAAGTGCCATGTGAAATGCCTCGTTTGCGTAGTGTTGACCTTGATACTCCTATGGATTGGGCTATTGCCGAGGTGGTGATGGCTGAATTAACAAAAAATAAAAAGTAATATCTATGGATATGAATCAATATATAATAAACGAAAAATCAACATTGCTTGATGCTCTTAATCGACTCAATCAATTGTCGGGCAAGCAGATGGTGTTGCTATGTGTTAACTCCAATGGGGTTATGACAGGCACGCTTACCGATGGAGATGTGCGTCGTGCATTGCTTGCAGGAGTATCACTTTCGGCTGCCGTAGAAGAAGCGATGCATCGCGAATTTAAGGCAATTACAACCGACGATGTTGATGTGAAAATGATGCGCCGTTGCCGATTGAGTGGTGTGGGAATTTTACCTCATCTCAATGCCGATGGTACAATCAAAACCATATATGACCTCACTGTTACTAAAGCAGTACTTCCACTAAGTGCAATATTGATGGCTGGTGGCAAAGGGGAGCGTCTACGTCCCTTGACCTTCGATACGCCTAAGCCATTGTTGCAAATTGGGGGAAAGGCAATTATCGACTATAATGTTGAAGCATTAGCGTCGGTTGGGGTTACAGATATTACAGTTACTACTCAATATCTTGCCGACCAAATTCATGCTCATTTCAGCACTCCTGTGGCCAGTGTGAATGTGAAATGCGTTACAGAGACATTGCCATTGGGCACCATTGGCGCAGCATCATTGGTTGAACGCAAAAAAGGTGGTAACACCCTTGTAATGAACTCTGATTTATTGACAACAATCTCTTTTGAAGAGATGTATATGCGTCACATAGAGGAACAAGCCGATGTGACAATCGCTGCAATCCCTTATGTTGTGTCGGTGCCATACGCCATATTGACAACCGACGGCGCAACAGTAAAAGGGATTGAAGAAAAACCCTCATACTCTTATTATGCTAATGCTGGCATCTATATCTTCTCCAACGCATTACTCGACACTGTGCCTTCTGATAGTCGCACTGATGCAACCGATTTAATAGAGCAGGCTATTGATAAAGGTTTGAAGGTTACTTATTATCCAATTAATGGTACATGGATTGATGTGGGCTCGCCAAACGACTTCAAACAGGCCCAAGATCTTATGCGCCACCATAATGATTTAATTAAATAACGAAAAACATCTATTTACTATGGCAGATTCAAATTTTATAGACTACGTTAAGATTTTATGTCGTTCGGGAAAAGGTGGAGCAGGCTCTCGACACTTTTATCGAGCAAAATATGTACCTAAAGGTGGACCTGATGGGGGGGATGGAGGCCGTGGTGGTCATATTATTCTCAAAGGAAATAAAAATATGTGGACCCTTTTACCCTTGCGTTATCGTCGTCACATTTTTGCTGGCAATGGTCAAAGTGGTTCGGGAGGTAGAAGTTTTGGTAAAGATGGCGAAGATATCACTATTGAAGTGCCATGCGGAACAGTTGTTTTTGATGCTGAAACCGGCGAATATCTATGTGAAGTAACTGAGCATGATGAAGAAATCAACTTGTTGCGTGGTGGTAAAGGTGGTCTTGGCAACTGGCATTTTAAGAGTGCTACCAATCGCACACCTCGCTATGCTCAACCAGGTGAACCTGCAATTGAAAAATCGGTAATTCTCGAACTTAAATTGCTCGGTGATGTGGGTCTCGTTGGGTTCCCTAACGCAGGTAAATCAACATTATTATCGTCACTATCAGCAGCTCGTCCTAAAATTGCCGATTATCCATTTACAACAATGGAACCACAACTTGGCATCGTGTCATATCGCGACAATCGTTCGTTTGTAATGGCTGATATCCCAGGTATCATAGAAGGTGCAAGCGAAGGAAAAGGTCTTGGTTTGCGATTCCTTCGTCATATTGAACGCAATGCTGTGTTGTTGTTTATGGTACCAGCCGATGCCGATGATATCAAACGTGAATATGAAATTCTTCTCGATGAGTTGATAAAATTCAATCCCGAGTTGGAGGATAAACATCGTGTGCTTGCTATCTCTAAGAGTGATATGCTTGATGAAGAACTTATGGCTGAAATGGCAAAAGACCTTCCAGAGGGTATTCCTCACGTGTTTATTTCATCGGTTACAGGTCAAGGCGTTACAGAGTTGAAAGACCTTTTGTGGGAAGCAATTACCGACGAAAGTAATCGTATCGAACCAACTACAATCACACACCGTCCACTCGATGGTCATCATCGTGTGCGTGAAGAAGATGAATTTATCTTTGAAAACGAACCTATGGAAATGGAAGAGGATGAAGAAGAATTCTTCTATGAAGGTGATGATTGGGGTGAAGATATTGAATATGATTGGGTTGAATACGAAGAGGATGAACCAAATCAGTGATATTTCACATATTAACATATTAACAATCCCCGGCATTGTGGCATTTAGCACATGTCGGGGTTGTGTTATTGATGGGGATAATTACAGTGGGTTCAATGTGTGTCACTACACGGGCGATGAAGAAAATCATGTTGAGCAATGTCGTGAACAATTGTGCGCAATGCTTGGTATAAATCGCGACAATTTGATAATACCACGTCAAACACACTCACTGAATATTGCTGTTGTTGATGAAATCCCTTTTGATACAAGTCGTTTAGAGAATATAGATGCTCTTGTAACTACACTTCCAAATGTGGCAATTGCCGTAAATACTGCAGATTGTGTGCCGTTAGTGTTTGTCGAAGAGGAGGCTGGCATTATCGCAGTTGCTCATTCGGGATGGAAGGGAACAGTGGGGTGTATTGCATCAAAGACCGTGGCACAAATGATTGCTTGTGGTGCCGATGCATCACGCATAAAGGTTGCAATGGGACCATGTATATGTGGCGATTGTTTTGAAGTGGGAGATGAGGTTGTTGAGCAGTTTGTCAAAAATAGATTTGATGCCCCTCAAATAATCCTTAATGGCTATTGCGAACGAAGTCATATCGATTTGCCACAAGCATGTCGTAAATCATTGCTTGAAGCGGGGGTGCTTGATGAAAACATTGCATTACCCAAAGAGTGCTCGCGATGCAATCCACAAAAGTTTTTCTCAGCCCGTCGTTTAGGTATTAACTCTGGCCGCACGCTAACTATTGCAGTAAGAAAAGTTTAATCTACTTTTGGGATTTCTTTTTAGTAGATTTTGTTGATTTTTTTGAAGATTTTTTCTTTGATGACTTTTTCTTGTTTTTAGCCGATTTTCCCTTTGTAGAAGAGCGATGCTTAAAACCTTTGTATGCACTTTGGGTGTCGCCTTGAGTGATAGATATTGATTTATCTACAACGCGATTGTCAAGAGTATGTTTGAATAACCATTCATAGGTTTTATCCATGTAGAACAAGCGAGCCAACGCTCCATGGTTTACTCCAGCCCATTCGTCATAACGAAGGAGTGATGTATCGCCAGCCGATTTCATTAAGTTTTTTACTTTGCGAGATTCGTTTACTGAAACTGCACGGTCGGCAGTGCCATGGATAATCCAAAGGGGTACTTGGTTTAGTCCACTTAAATCTTTGCGTGAACCACCTCCACAAAGAGCCATTGCAGCAGCAATTCGTTCGGGGTATGCTGCAGTGAGGTCAATAGTTCCATATCCACCAAGACTCATACCAAGTACATAGATACGATTAGCATCAACAGCATGTCGTTCAGTAATCCAATCAACGATATTCATAATCTTGTCGGGATTCCAAAATGTTCCTGGATTTTGAGGCGCAATAATATATGCATCAATCTTTCTGCCTCCTCTTACGGCATCAATAGTGCCATAACGTAATACCTTATTGAGATTGTTGCCACAAAGACTGCGACCATGGAGGAAGATTATAAGAGGTTTGAGATTAGAAATGCTATCGTTGTTGATATTTAGTTCTGATGCATTATCATTAATCATTTCATGAGCAATAAGTTCCTCAGACGAGAGAGAATCAGAAGGGGTAATATCGGTCGAGTCATGGACGATAATGGTTGCTGATTTAGAATCGGGTTCGTAAAACCAGAAGTTATAACTATCGCTAACTTTGCCTCTCATTGCAGTGAGTTTTGCTTCTGTAGCATGAGTAGCGCATAAAATTGTAATTAATATGATGAATATAAATTTTTTCATAAGTTATTAGGTTTTATTCAATTGACATTTTGTAAATTTTAGTACCACGAGAACCACATACTACTTTATTGCCAATAATAATTGGCGAAGATTCGAAGTTGCTGCCTATGTGTGTTGTATAGAGCATTTCGCCAGTTTTTCCGTGGAATAAGTAAACATTTCCCCAAGTGTCGCCAGTAAAAATAAACATCTCGTTCTTTTCGTTATAGATGGCAATAGGAGAGGTCCATGAATATTGTTTTAATGGTTGACGATAGATGGTGTTGCCAGTTTTGCAATCAAAGGCAACAAATTCCCCATTTCTTCCCGATTTGTGTAAACAGAAATTAGAGAAAATCATACCTTCGCAGTCGCCATGCCCTACGAGTGGAGTAGAGAACATACCACCTTCTATTTTTTTCTCTCCACTTATGCAACGACCATCAATTTTTGTGCTCCACACCTCTTTGCCATTAAGACCATTGAGTTTTGTGAACCATGAAAAACCTTCACTACCTTGTGAATCAATCTCACAACCAGTATATATCATTGGAATACCATTTTCTTCAACTACAACAATTGTAGCGTCTGTGTCGTCGTGATTGCGGTATACCCACACTGGTTGCATATTATTGAGATTAATACAGATTACAAACCCTTCATTGTCGGCAATATAGCCATAGTTGAGA
Organism: Muribaculaceae bacterium; assembly: GCA_017559355.1. Classification (GTDB taxonomy): domain Bacteria; phylum Bacteroidota; class Bacteroidia; order Bacteroidales; family Muribaculaceae; genus RGIG4079. The sequence continues at coordinate 1,681 of JAFYSL010000087.1, read as the reverse complement.
TGCACTGCCATTGAAGATTCAATGCCACCACCTCCTACGCCATTGCGATAGCGAAGAGTTGAATGTAATTCTACATTATCGCCATTGCAATAAAGTTTGTATATTGTGCCATTTTCTCCAGGGCGGAATACAAATTGACCAATTGCGATAGGAGATGAGTCATAAGCTCCCCATGCGCGCCATGCTTTTCGATCCTCTTTGAAAAATGATACCTCTTTGTGATTGTATAGGTTGAATACTAATGCGCCAAATGGTTTTGAATCGGGGATTCCTTGCCCTACAAATATGTTCCCGTTCATTGATGGATGAATCGATGCAGTTCCTTTGATTGGATTATGGACGAGATATGGTTTGCGAGATGCTTTACCTGTTTCAAAGTTTATGAAAAATACTTGTCCAGCAAGTGAACTGATAATGATTTCTTTGTTAGAAAAGTCGGATGTAATATAATCTTTAGCCTCTGTTTTTATGCGTGTCACTTGTTCATCGGTCCAATTTACATAAAGAGGTTGACCTGTCCAACCTGAGCCCCCTCCCCAGCGATCAGTAACCCCCGAACCAGTATTAAATTCCCAATCAACTTTTACGATTGAAGGTGTACCTATAATTTTTCCAGCAAATGGAGTCTCGCGAGATGGAGCACCACGGAATGTGAGAATGTTTTCTGTTGAATCGTATTGATTATTAAGGTCTTCAAGCATTCTAGGAATATCGTAGAGGAATGTGTCAACCTTTATGGCTTTAAGTTTCTTTACTGATTCGTATGCAGTGTCGGGGTGATGAGGTGTAACCTCTTCAATAATCGAATCAATATAAACAGAATCACTCGCATCCAATTCGGTTTTGTTGCTGCCATAACCACATGATATGATAGAGGTAAATATTGAAGAAAAAACAATTAAAGAACTAATTTTGCGCATAAAGGAATAATTATTCTGTATTTCAAGGTGCAAAGTTACGCTAATTTATTGAGATACACAACCTTTGGGTTGTAATGGGCTAAAAACAACAAAGATGCGAGCTCATTGAGTCGCATCTTTGTTATAATTTCTCTACTGTGTAGATTATTCGCCTGGAACGATAGCTTCGCTAGGGCAGTTATCAGCACAAGTACCACAGTCGATACAAGTATCAGCGTCGATAACATAGATATCGCCTTCAGAGATTGCTTCTACTGGACATGCAGAAATACAAGTACCACAAGCAACACAGTTGTCAGTAATTACGTAAGCCATAATAAATTAATTTAGATATTATACGAATTAAAATGTTTTACCGATACAAAAGTAATGGTTTTTTATATAAATCAGTAATTTTTTTTCAATTATTTTTAGTAAAAATCGTTTATGAGAGCCTCTTGTATGGCTATTTCTCTCTTTTCGTGATAGTTATTATAATATTACTTTCTTAGTTGTGTTTGAGTCTCCTTTGATGATGTAGAATCCTCGTGGCATATCGCTAATGTGATTTACTCCATCGTTGACAAATACAGTTTTTACAAAGCCATCGGCACTAATGATTAACACAGTTGTATCTTCATCTGATTCAATGACTATTTCTCCATTATAAACACCAATCTTTATTGAATTGTTTTGTTCAAAATCATTAACACATGCTGATTGCCAACCATTGAAGTTATAGATGCCATTATTCTTTAATGTAAGGTCTGCAGTTTGATTTG
>JAFYSL010000086.1 GCA_017559355.1 Muribaculaceae bacterium | reverse complement strand
TTTTTAGAAAAACCACAAATTTTATACTTTATTCTCCTTTCTCAATCCTCAATTCTCAATTTTATAATCTATCTTTGCACCATGAATTTTGCTAATTTTAGAAAACGGATAAAACCTTGGATGCTCCCCATTGCAATGGCAGGAGGAGTAGTGCTACATGATGTAATTGCACAAGTGGCATTTGTTACTCCCTATCTTATTTTTGCAATGTTGGTTATCACTTTTTGCAAGGTGAAACCGAGCGAATTTCGCATTACCCCACTTTCATGGTCACTTTTATTGATACAAATAGGTGGTGCAATTGCATCTTATTTTGCTATTGCTCCATTTAATTCTGTAGTGGCACAGGGTGTGATGATATGTTTCCTATGTCCTACTGCATCGGCAGCCCCTGTAGTAACAGGAATGCTTGGTGGTAGCGTGCCACGCGTTACTACATTCTCGGTTACGAGCAATATTGCAGTCGCAATATTGGCTCCTATTCTTTTTGTACAATTTTCTTCAACTCACACCGATGTTTCATTTTCAGCGATGATGAATGCAAGCATAGATATTTTGAAAAAGGTAACACCCTTGCTTCTACTACCTATGCTAATTGCATTTGTGCTACGCCGAGTATTGCCAAAGACATGTAATACTATTGCAACACATCAAAGTGCATCGTTCTACCTATGGGCAATTGCTTTATTCATCGTAGTAGGTAGAGCTGTAAGTTTTATCGTCAACGAACCAAGCGAAGAGATTCCATCGATGATAATGATTGCCGTAGGTGCTGGAGTGGCTTGCTGTTTGCAATTTTGGTTAGGGCGAAAAATTGGTTATCTTTGTGGAGATAAAATTGCTGGCGCACAAGGATTAGGACAAAAAAATACCATTTTAGCAATATGGATGGCTCTGACATGGCTTCACCCTCTTGCCTCTGTGGGTCCGGCTGCTTATATTGCTTGGCAAAATATTATTAATTCGGCTCAATTATATAAGGCTGCAAAACATTAACTACATTTCTTTCGTTATTAATTAAACTAAAGTAGTATCGACATGGATAGCATGTATGAAATATTAAAAGGGTTGCCACTATTTCATGGAGCTACAACCGATCGCATTTCGGATATTGTAGAGAAAACCAAATTCCATTTTCTCAAATATCTTGCCGGGGAACGCATCATCACTGCAGGCGAACAATGCACCCATGTAAAGATTATAATCTCGGGGAAAGTATCGTCATCTATCTCTAATTCAAATGAGCGTTTTAAGGTAACACAAACTCTGTCTTCACCTTCAGTTCTTGCTCCTGAATTCCTTTTTGGACGCGCTACAAACTACCCATGTACAGTTGATGCCATTGAGGATACAAGCATATTACAAATATCTAAGAATGACTATATTACAATTCTCAACCGCGATAACATCTTCCTCTACAACTTTTTAAATATGTTATCACTCAGTGCACAAAAGTCAATTGATGGCGTGTTGGCATTGGCATCGGGGGATTTAGAAGAACGAATTGCATTTTGGATTGTTGCATTATCACAATATGGTGGTTCCGACATTAAGATTAGTTGCCGTCAACGCGATTTATACTCGCTATTTGGTGTACAACGCAGTTCGTTTATTGCAACACTTGAATCGATGAAGCAACGTGGTCTTATAGACTATAACCAAAATGAGATTATAGCCCTTTCGCGTCCTGAATTGGTGAAAATGGTGCGCAATTTATAATCAATACGATTTATATAAACGATAAAAAGCCGAGCTAATGCCCGGCTTTTATTGTTATTAAATGGTTGAATTATTCAAATTTTGACCAATCGGTGTTACGCATATCGCCTGAGTTAGCAAACTCGGTGTGGAACGCAAGTGCAGCGTTGAGAGTGTGAGGTGTTTGACCACCTTTACCCAATTTGAGGTAATCCCAAAGGAGTTGTTTATATTCAGGGTGAGCACAATTTTCAATAACAGTTTCAGCACGTTGTACAGGATCTTTGCCACGAAGGTCTGCGATACCTTGGTCAGTGATAAGCACATCTACAGAGTGTTCACTGTGGTCGAGGTGAGATACCATAGGCACCACGTTACTAATCAAGCCTCCCTTAGTTACTGATGGGCAGCTAAATACTGAAAGGTAAGCATTGCGAGTAAAGTCGCCCGAACCACCAATACCATTCATCATCTTAGTACCAAGCACATGAGTAGAGTTGATATTACCAAAGATGTCGGCTTCGAGAGCTGTATTCATTGTGATAAGACCGAGACGGCGCACAATTTCTGGGTGGTTTGAGATTTCACCAGGACGAAGAATAATCTTATCTTGGAAGAATTCCATATTATTGAATACACGGCCCATAGCATCGTCGGAGAATGTCAACGAACATGTACTTGCAAATTTACATTTGCCCATTTCCATGAGGTCAACAACTGAGTCTTGAATAACTTCGGTATACATCTCAAATTGTGGAATTTCTTTGCTTTCTCCAAGACCTTGAAGCACAGCATTTGCCACATTACCTACACCCGATTGCATTGGGAGAAATTCTTTTGGAAGACGTCCAGCACGCAATTCAGCAAGGAGGAAGTTACAAACATTTGCACCAATTTGCATTGTAACTGCATCAAGATCGGCAAATCCTTTAACACCATCTTTTGCAGATGTTTTAACAACACCAATAATCTTTGCTGGATCTACCTTCAAAACAGTTGAACCAATACGGTCGCTCGCCTTATAGATAGGAATTTCGCGACGATAAGGGGGATCTAGTGGCAAATAAAGGTCGTGGAGACCACGCAATGATTTGGGGAGAGCATCGTTAAGTTCAACGATAATCTTATCAGCAAGCATTGCGATAGTAGGAGCAATACCTACACCTGTACCCAACACTATTTCGCCATCTTCATTGATGTCGGCAGCCTCAATGATTGCTACATTGAGTTTACCGAATACACCATAACGCAATTTTTGAGCAAGTTCAGAAAGATGGAGGTCAAAATAGTGAGCATCGTGAGCATTGAGTCGTTTACGGAGGTCGGCACTACTTTGATAAGGAGTGCGCATATTGATTGCATTAGCACGAGCAAGTGCACCATCGACATGGTCGTTGGTTGATGCACCGGTAAATAGGCTTACCTTAAACTCGCGACCTGCTTCATGTTCTTTAATTGCGATTTCAGCAAGTGCTTCAGTAACAACTTTTGGAGTACCCGATGCAGTAAAACCAGATAGACCAATATTGTCGCCATTTTTAATTTGCTCGGCAGCTTCATGTGCCGAAATAAAATTGAGTGCCATCTTGTAAAATATGATTTAAGTAAGTTATGTTAAAATTTTTTCTTTAATATTTCACTATCAATAATTGCTTGTCGCCAACGCTCAGCATGAGCTTGCAATTGTTCTTCGTCAAGCTCCTCGCCACTAATTTCGGGTTGAGAAACCATATGCGCCGTAACTGACACCCCCTCTTCCATTGGCATAGGTAGTGGAGCTACTACATCGTTCTTGTCTGACTTCTCTTGAGGTTGGTCATCATAAAAAAACTCTGGAAATACCGTTTTAGGGGGCTTCGGAACGCGTTGTTGTGACGTAGCCGATTTTTGTTCTTTTTTTGCATCACCTATAATAGTCTTAACAATAAAAAAAACAATGATTAAAATACCTATAATTAGTTTGGTAGAATCCACAGTTTTAGTAATTTTGCACAAATTTATAAATTCTCGCATCAAATACAAAGTTTTTCATACTTTCTTTTCATTGTGATGCTGAGAATTTTCATTGATTTGACATTTACATTATGACTGAAAACAAAAAAGAGATAACCAACTCAACTACCGACCGTCATCTTTTTATCGAAACCTACGGTTGCCAAATGAATGTTGCCGATAGCGAAGTTGTGGCTTCAATCATGGAAATGGCTGGATATGCCATGACCGACAACATCGAGGAAGCCGACGCTATCCTACTAAATACTTGCTCAATACGCGATAATGCCGAGCAAAAAATCGTATCTCGATTGCAATACCTTTCATCATTACGTCGCAAAGGTCGCAAAATCATCGTAGGCGTGATAGGTTGCATGGCTGAACGTGTAAAAGACATCCTCATCAATGAACATGGAGTTGACCTTGTTGCTGGCCCCGACTCATATCTTGACCTACCCAACCTTTTTGCATCGGTTGAAGCTGGAGAAAAGGCTATCAATGTTGAATTAAGCACTACTGAAACATATCGTGATGTAATTCCATCTCGCATTGGGGGCAATCGCATAAGTGGATTTATCAGCATTATGCGTGGTTGCAACAATTTCTGCTCATATTGCATCGTGCCTTACACTCGTGGTCGTGAACGTAGTCGTGAAGCACAAAGTATCCTCAACGAACTTGCCGACCTTCAAGCAAAGGGATTCAAAGAGGTTACTCTTCTCGGTCAAAATGTAAATAGCTACAACTATATTGATGCCGATGGTAATACCACCAACTTTGCATCACTCTTAGCTATGGTAGCAGAAGCTGCTCCTGATATGCGAGTGCGCTTCACTACCTCTCATCCCAAAGATATGAGCGATGAAATTATAGCTACCATTGCAAAATACCCCAATGTGTGCAACCACATTCACCTTCCAGTGCAATCGGGCAGTAACTCAGTATTAAAGAACATGAATCGTCGCTATACTCGCGAATGGTATCTCGATCGCATTGCTGCTATTCGTCGTGCAATCCCCGATTGTGGCATTTCTACCGATATGTTCACAGGTTTCTATGACGAAAGCGAAGAGGACTTCCAACTCACTCTCGACCTTATGCGCGAAGTGGGCTTCGATGCTTCGTTTATGTTCAAATACTCTGAACGTCCTGGCACTATGGCATCAAAACATATGCCCGATAATATCGCTGAAGAGGTAAAAATTGACCGTCTCAATCGCATGATTGCCCTCCAAAACGAATTGTCGCTCGAATCAAATCGCAAAGATATTGGCAAAACATTCGATGTGCTCGTAGAGGGTGTTTCAAAACGTAGCAAAGAACAATTTGTAGGTCGCAATCAACAAAACAAAACTTGCGTATTCCCTCGTGGCAACTATCGCATTGGCGACACTGTAAAAGTGAAAGTTTTGGAAGTTTCATCGGCCACTCTCGTGTGTGATTTAGCAGAGTAATTATCTAAAAATTCGCAATAATGAAAGAGGTGCTATGGAATAGGAATTACATAGCAGTGTGTACTGCTAACTTCTTGCTATTCTTTGCATTCTATCTTTTGTTACCAATGTTGCCACTCTACTTGCGCGACACATTTAGTGCCGACCGACAGTTGATAGGCATCATACTTTCGGGATACACAATCACTGCCCTATTAATTCGCCCTTTTGGTGGTTTTATTGTCGATAGTTTCCCTCGCAAGCAGGTGCTATTGATATGCTATTTCTTGTTTTTTGCATTTTTTGCCGGATATATCGTAGCGGGCACTGTGTTGCTGTTTGCCATTATACGCAGTTTACACGGTTTTGCCTTTGGCGCTGTAACCGTTGCTAATAGCACCATGGCAATAGATGTGCTACCAGCCTCACGCCGTAACGAAGGTATCGGATATTATGGAGTGAGCAACAACCTTGCAATGGCAATAGGTCCATCAATATCAATGTATCTCTATGACCACCATTTCGATGCTAATATTATATTCATAATTTCGCTTGTAGCGGCTGCAGTAGGATTGGCATGCAATGCATCAATAAAAGCACCTGCAAAAGAGATTACCCCCAATAAGCAACCTATTTCGCTCGATCGCTTTATCCTCACCAATGCTACTCCTGAGGTGTTGATGGTAATGTTTTTCTCATTTGCCTATGGCATCCTATCCACATATCTCGCCATTTATGGCAAAGATGAAATAGGAATTGAAAACGGCAGTGGACTATTCTTTACAATCCTTGCCATTGGATTGATTTCAGCACGAATATTTTCGGCACAATGGGTAAAACGAGGATTGCTCACCCTCAATATTGGCACAGGAATGATTATCACAATTGTAGGGTATCTTATATTCACTTTTTGGCGCAACGAACTTGGGTTCTACCTATCAGCCACCATTCTTGGTGCAGGATATGGAGCAATGTGCCCATCATTTCAAGCAATCTTCGTAAATCTTGCACATAACAACCGAAGAGGCACTGCCAACTCAACCTATCTCACATCGTGGGACCTTGGCCTCGGCATAGGAGTACTCATTGGTGGAGCAATTGCACAACGCCTCTCCTATCACGACGCCTTTATCGTTGCCGTCATTGTGTGTGCAATCGGTGCAATCCACTTCTTCACCCACACCGCCAAGCATTTTAATAAAAATAAGTTGAGATAAGACAATTGCTAATATCGACTCCAACTACCATCATTTTCTTTACGATATCTATTCCCATCATCAGCCCATCCATCTTCATTCATGTTAGCAATATGCCTACCATATTCATCTCGTAATTCATACGTTTTTGAACCTCTTGAACCAGAGCCACGACCTCCTCCTGCCAACATTGCAAGTACTACAATTACTCCAATAACAATTAATGCTGCTATTATAAACAATACAACAAATGCTATCAATGTCATAACTGTTCCAATCATTCCAATCAAATAAAATAGAGACATTAACAAACCTATGCCCATGCATTCTTCTTGGAACGACTTGTACAAAATAAGAGCTAATTGTAATAATAGAAGCGCTCCTCCTATATAGAAAACGATATTAATACTATCTTTCCAAAACATCGTAAACAAGATAAACACAATAACTATAATTGGCACTCCTATTATACTTATAGGTAAATAACTATCATATCCACCTCTTGATTCTATAAATTTTAGAATAGCGACAAACATAAAACATTGGACTACAACAAATACCCCAAACAAAAAAAAGTTTACAATGGTCCAAATCCAGCCTACTACACTTGGTGAACAAAACCAAAGTGGATTAGGAGAAAAAATTATATATGTAAATTCACAAATTGAACACCCCACAAACAATACTGCTGCAATAGACATCCAAACCTCAATATTATCAACTTTTTTTATCAACAATACTATTATCAAACTAACTATTAGTAACCCTAACGATGAATAAAAAAGGAGTTTACTTGTTGATTCATCTTTATATTCTTCAAAATCAGGCAATATATCTAAAAAAGTTTCACTTGATTTTGTTTTTTCTTGAGCTACCGGCTGTGAATAGGGTCTTAAATACTCTATGTAATCACTATAAACATATCCATATTGTCCATTAATATATGTCTGAGCCCAATATCCGTCCCATGCATATACTAAAAATTCTTCACCTGGTTCCATTTGAGCAATAATTTCAGATTGAGATGTCGCTTCACTTCGAACATTTAATCTCTTACTTGAAACTACTCTATAATAATCTTGAGCATTTAATGCAAACGCTGACAAGATTAAAAACACAACCAATAATACACTTTTTCTCAATACTACTTTCATTGTTTTATATTTTAGGGATTCATTGTTTCACAAATTTATTTATTTTAATTCAATTATTAACAATTTTATTTAATCTTTTTAATTCTTATACGAAAGAAAAAATGTTATAATAGGTTTCTTTGTGTATTAACGACTCTGTATCAGGATATTTTAATTAGCAAAAAACAAAAAGCAGTGAACTATTTGCTCACTGCTTGAATTATTATTTCAAATCTTTGATTAGAAATCGAAGCCAAAATGGAGACTTATTCCACTATTTATTACCTCATCATCGACTTTGTTCAGTGGATCCCATTGATAGTGGTTTGAATAATTTTGCTGTAATGCATATCCAACGCCTACATTCAAACCAACTCTTCGAGTCAAGCCAAATCTACAACCTATGCTTGGTGCAAAATAGACTCCTTTCATATATCCAACAAAATTATAGCCACCTTTAACATCTATAAATGGCGTGATATTACCTTTCAATGGTGTTACTCTTACATTAGCAAAGATTGGTATAGTGCACCATGTTTTAGCTGTGTAACAATCAAGAGACAAACCTGCTCCAACAAAAAGATATGGATTAAATTGATATCCATGTGTTGTTGACCAAAAAAGTTTATTTGAATCATATCCACTAATTTCTGTTGCAACTCCAGTCATTCCAACATTTTGAGCATATCCAAAGTCAATAAATCCTTTATATCCACGTTTCACACTATAGTCTTGTGCAAATGTTCCTAACGAAAGCCCAAGCATTAAAGCCAATGCAATTATTACCTTTTTCATATCTATTAAATTTAATGTTTTTAATTGGCAAAACAACCTCTATTAATCATTGTTGTTTCTGCAAATTTAGTAAAACTTTTTCGTAAAAAACAAATAAAAATTAGCCCATTTAATCGGGGGGGGTAATTTGTTGACATTCAATATTTTACAAACACCCATTCTTTTCCACAAATCTCACAAAACAACGTGACAATTTTCGTAATTTTGAACCTTTTATTCTAATCTATGTTTTATTGTTAATCAATCTACTCTTAACCTTACAAAACCTTGATGTATGACACAATTTGATTTCTCGGCAGCACCTATTCACCCCGGTGAGGTAATAAAAGATGAAATAGGTTATAATAAAATCACACAACGTAGTTTGGCAAAGGAGCTCGGATTATCATATTCTGCATTAAACGAACTCCTCAATGCCCATCGCCCTCTCACTACAAGCACGGCCTTATTAGTGGAAGCTGCGTTAGGTCTCCGTGCCGATATTCTTATGCGCATACAACTGAAATATAATCTCTATCAAGCTCGCCACAATTCTCAATTATCCAAACAAATAGAACATATAAAATACATAGGCACAACTCCTTGGCAATAATATAATAAAAGCAGTGAGCATTACCCACTGCCATATTTATTTCACAAATACCACGCTATACAAAAAAACACCCTTGTTAAAAACAAAATAGGGAAATGCGCCATTTCAACGCATCTCCCTATTGGTAATTTGTATAATTATAAATCAAATATCTTACATTGAGAATTTCACACCTGCGAAATAGGTGCGAGGGGCAGTAGGGCCATAGAAGTACCCAGAGTCGCGGAATGTACCAGTATCTAAGTCTTTTTGGAATGCGTTAAAAATGTTTTTAACTCCGGCATTCACTTGCATGCTCAAGTTACTACCCAATGGAATTGTGTAGTTAAATTTCACATTAAAATCAAAGAAATCGGGGGTGTGAACAAGCTCATCTTGCTTGATATAGTTATTTGCGATATACTCATCATAATATGGATCATCAATAAGCACCTCTCCTGGAGCATAATGAGGCACATACATGCGACCAGTATATACTCCCGACAATGCCCAATCAAAATTGCGGAATGGCGAGCCACTCAATGTGAAATATCCATAAAGATCGGGGGTACGCATCATATTTTTAGTTGGAGCTACATTGGGGTCTTCACTCCATTGCTCGGCTTCTTTATATTGGCTACGTTGCAATGTTGCACCAAGTTGCAATGCGAGGTCTTTGCCATGAGCAATTTTGAAATCAAGATTTGCACCATATACATGAGCACCACTACCATTGCGACGAATTTTTACATTAGAACGCACCGAATCCTCTACAAGCACAAATACATCATCAAGTGTTGTATAAAATCCCTCAACGAGCAAGTTTGCTTGCCAATGACCAATGTTGCACACCCAATCAACCGAACCACTAAACGAGTTAGAGCGTTCAGGTTTAAGTCCATCGGCAAGTTCAATCAATGTACCCTCTCCACCTACGGCTGTAATATGGAGGTCTTCATCATAGGCTTGCGGAGCACGGAAACCAGTTGACCATGTCACTCGCGCTTGAAACTTGTCGTTTGCTTTATACATAAGATTAACGCGTGGACTCAAAATTGGATTTTCAATAAGATTATGATTGTCGAGACGCAATCCTGCAAGCAGTGTAAAATGATTCATTTTCCACTCATTTTGCACAAATGCTCCAAAAATTTGCACATCTTGCGTCATATCACGGTCATATCCCACCATCACATCGTGCATTGAATTGTTCTGATATTCAAGTCCAGCAGTGAATGTTGCAGGCGAAATCAATACCTTGTCATAGTTAAGGATATACATACCACCAACAACCCAAGTCAAGTCATCGGTTTTGCCATATGCATTAGGATTTTGTTGAGCTCCATAATAACTATTACGGTTAATATCTTGAAGCGATGTATAAAGCGACATGCGATGTTTGTATTCATTCCATGATTGTTCATAGCACAATCCACCACTATTTATTGAGTGACGTGTTTGCTCAGTAATATCAGTTTGAAATGGTTCGAGATCAAATTTGTTACCACCACGGCGATATTCATTTGTGGTGTGATATTCAAGACTCAAACGACTAAACATCGACGGACGATAGTATGCATTAAAACCAAAAGAATTAAGATTTAACAACCCCACCTCAGAAAAGTCATCGCCGTTAGCATCATAAGGATTGCGATTACGATAAGTTTCATAAAGAGCAATACCATATTTATTATCTTCCGATACAAGTGAAGCATTGGCGTTAACCACCTCTTCCCAAGCACTACCATTCATGTTTGAAATAGTAGTTCCCTCACTAAATGAGTTGTTGATAGGGTCTTTTGTGATAATGTTAATTGTACCACCCACTGCATTTGCGCCAAAGAGAGCGGAACCACCTCCTCGCACTACCTCAATGCGATCAATCATGTTTACTGGCAACTGTTCAAGAGCGTACACCCCCGATAGTGCACTAACAACCGGACGGCTATTTATCAATACTTGTGAATATGGCCCTTCAAGGCCATTGATGCGCACCTGTGGAAAGGCGCAGTTTTGACAACTATTTTCAACACGAAGTCCAGATTGATAGTTGAGCGATTGCGCCAAGTCGGTAGAGTTTGTTTTTTCAAATAGCTGTTGGTTCAATATATTTACTACAACTGGAGCTTCACAGCGACGCACTGCATTGCGTGATGCCGATACTACTACATCGTCGAGTTGTACACTACTTGCATCAAGTTCGATATCAATATGCTCTAATTCATGGCCCTTCACCTCTATTTGCACCTCTTTGTTGGCGTATCCCATACACTGAACACGCAATGTATATTTACCATCACTAAGGTTTTCAATAAAGAACTCACCTCCATCGCCAGCCATTACACCACCAGCCGTTTCCACAACAAATATTGTTGCAAATGGAATAGCATCGTGCGAGCCATATTCAAATACATGACCCGAAATCGCATTTTTCTTAAATTTATCAACATTAATAGCCACACCTTGACAATGAGGATGTGTATGGTTGTGAGAATGTTCGGGCTTACTATCTTGCCCCACAGCGCCCATAGAGATATATGTACCTATTATCATAGATACACACACCATAATTATTTTTTTCATTGAAGTTTATGTAATTATTGGTTGTTAAAATCTTTAGCAGTTTAGTTGGTGTAGATTTTAACAACTTGCTGGAGGAGCGCGTAATGAGAGACATACTTTTCCCTCACTAATTACATATAAATTTTGATTAGAGTATTCAATCTCCCTTACACTATTGTGATAAACATTTATCTCCTCATAGGCCTTATGTTCAACACCATTGAACGACGACAACTGCCCAAAAACAATTATTTGTGACGCCGAGTGTGAGTGATTGCTATTGGTAAATGGGTGAGAGTGTGCCACCATTGTGCCATCAACATCGTGAGTGTGCACAAACATTGTAACACACACTTTATAACTCATTAACAATACCAATAAAAGTATTGCCATAAGTGATTTATGTTGATTTTTACTCACCTTATTTATATCATTTCTAAATAATCGAGTGCAAAGTTACACTTTTTTCGACATTTTTACAAGCAAAACTCTTGACAACGGCTCTTTAATGTATTAAATTTGCAGTTTATTAAGGATAATGGGGTTTTATGCCTTAAAACATTTTATTTAACATGGGTAAACATCGCAAATCGGCAATTTCTACATTCAGCGCACAAATTACTTCTACCATAAGCGTAGCGCTTGTGCTTTTAGTGTTAGGGATTGTTGCTTTTTTAGGGTTAGTAGCAAATAATGTTACTACCGATATCAAAGAAAATATTGGTTTTGTTGTAGTGCTTGACGATGACATCTCTCCTGCCAACCTCAACGCCCTAAAACAAAAATGGGGAAAAGAGCCTTATGTGGCAAGTCAACAGTTTATCTCAGCTGAGGAAGTATTACAACAAGAATCGAAACGCATGGGAGAAGACATCCTTGACATGATGGCCGATATAAACCCATACCAACCCGAATTTGAGATCAACGTAACATCACAATATGCCAATAGCGATAGTATTGAAAGCATCAAGGCGTCATTAATAGATGTCCCTGGCATTGAAAACATTGTAACTAATACCTCTATGGTTGATGAAATTAATGTTGGCATCAACAATGTTATTATTGCCCTTATGGTTGTTGCATTTACATTGATATTAATTTCATTTGTTCTCATCAACAACTCTGTAAGACTCGCTATCTATTCGAAACGATTTATCATTCACACCATGCGACTCGTAGGTGCTACAAATGGCTTTATTCGTCGTCCATTTGTACTCAACAACGTCATTCATGGATTTATTGCATCAATCATTGCAACCATCATATTAGGCGCAATTCTTTATTATTTGCATTCAATAGAATACTCTTTCAGTCAAACTATCACTTGGATTGAAGCAGCATATGTATTTGCAACTCTTGCAGTTCTCGGCATCATTCTTTGTGCTACTGCTGCACTATTTGCTACTAACAAATACATTCACACCTCTTATGATGATATGTTTAAATAATTATTGAAATAAAAATTCAACAAAATAATGGCACAAAAAATTACAAAAAAGATAGCAACTGAAAAAGAACCTCGTGTTATCTTCCCTCTTCACCGCATCAATCTCATTCTCATGGGCATTGCTGGTGTTGTTATTGTTTTAGGATTTATTTTAATGTGTGGCGAAGGCTCTACTATGGAGAACTTCAATCCTGAAATTTTCAGTACACGTCGCATAATTATCGGTCCTACACTCGCGTTCCTTGGTTTTATCTTCATGGGATTTGGTATTATATATCGTTCAAAAAAGGAGGATAAAGCGTAATGAGTATTTTTGATTCAATTATTATTGCAATAGTTGAGGGATTAACCGAATTCCTCCCTGTATCGTCTACTGGACACATGATTATTGCACAAAACATCTTAGGTGTTGAAAGTACTGATTATGTAAAAGCTTTTACATTTATCATTCAATTTGGTGCTATCCTATCAGTCGTGTGGCTATATTGGAAACGTTTTTTCCAACTCAACAATACTCCAGCGCCCGAAGGCGCAGGCTGTATGCGTCGTTTCCTCCACAAATATGACTTTTATTGGAAACTTTTTATTGCTTTTATCCCTGCTGCAGTTTTCGGTTTGCTATTTAGCGATGCTATCGATGCCATGCTTGAAAAAGTGTGGATTGTGGCAGTGATGCTTGTGATTGGTGGTATCTTCATGCTGTTCTGCGATAAAATTTTCAATAAAGGCAGCGAAGATACAAAACTCACCGAAAAGCGAGCATTGATGGTGGGTATATTTCAATGTATTGCAATGATTCCTGGTGTATCTCGTTCAATGGCAACAATCGTAGGTGGTATGTCGCAAAAAATGACACGCAAGGCGGCTGCTGAGTTTTCATTCTTCCTTGCAGTGCCCACTATGCTCGGCGCTACAGTATACAAGTGCTATAAACTCATCAAAACCGACCCAAGCATTATCAGTGACAATATTACAACACTTGCCATTGGCAACATTGTTGCATTTATCGTAGCCCTACTTGCAATTAAATTTTTCATCAATTTCGTATCAAAATACGGATTCCAAGCATTTGGTTGGTATCGCATCGTAGTTGGTGGTGCAATCTTGATTATGATTGCATGTGGAGTTGATTTGCAAATTATGTAATCTAAATTTTGAACTATGTTTAATCCTTTAGAAGGAGAAATATTATATATTGACAAACCATTGCACTGGACCTCGTTTGATGCTGTGAAACGAGTGCGAAGCATTATGAGTCGTCGCCTTAAAATCAAGAAAATTAAGGTAGGACATGCTGGCACTCTTGATCCTTTGGCTACTGGGGTAATGATTGTGTGTACTGGTAAAGCGACCAAGCGCATTGACGAGCTTCAAGCTCACACCAAAGAGTATGTGGCAACTATCGCATTAGGCGCAACAACTCCATCTTATGACCTCGAAACAGAAATAGATGCAACCTACCCCACCGAGCACATCACTCGTGAAATGGTAGAAGAGGTGTTAAAAAAGTTCACTGGACGCATCGAACAAGTGCCACCAGCTTTTTCGGCTTGCAAAATCGATGGTAAACGCGCCTATAAAATGGCTCGCAAAGGTAAAGAGGTAGAACTCAAAGCCAAAATCCTCGTGATTGACGAAATCGAATTACTTGAATATTCACAACAAAGTATCGTGGTGAGAGTGGTATGTAGCAAAGGTACATATATTCGTGCTCTTGCTCGCGACATTGGTGCTGCGCTCAATTCAGGAGGACATCTCACTGCTCTTCGTCGCACTCGTGTGGGCGATGTGAAAGTTGAAGAATGCCTTACAGTAGAGCAAGCCGTAGAGATGCTCAATAATATCGAGATTGTAATGCCCGAAGTTGCATCAAACAACTAATTCTCAAGAATAATAATTACAAAGAAACATATAAATAATTTAATTATGAAGTTATCACAATTCAAATTCAAACTTCCTGAAGAACTCATTGCCCAAGAACCAACTTTGGGACGCGACGAATCTCGACTTATGGTCGTAAATCGCAAAACTGGAGAAATTCAACACGAATATTTCAAAGATGTAATCCAACACTTTGACGAAGGTGACATCTTCATTTTTAATGACACTAAAGTTTTCCCAGCTCGTCTTTATGGCAACAAAGAGAAAACTGGCGCCCTTATCGAGGTATTCTTGCTTCGCGAACTCAACGAAGAGCACAAATTATGGGACGTTCTTGTTGAACCAGCTCGTAAAATTCGCATTGGCAACAAACTCTATTTCGGCGAAGATGAATCAATGGTAGCTGAGGTTATCGACAATACAACCTCTCGTGGTCGCACTCTCCGATTCCTCTTCGATGGTAGCCACGAAGAATTTAAGGCTGCATTGTTCCGTCTGGGCGAGACTCCACTTCCCGACTATATTCAACGCAAACCTAATGAAGAGGATGTCGAACGCTATCAATGTATCTTTGCTAAAAACGAAGGTGCTGTTGTAGCACCAGCTGCTGGTATGCACTTCAGCCGTGAATTATTGAAACGCATGGAAATCAAAGGCATTGAACAAGGATTTCTCACTGTGCACAGTGGTCTAGGAAACTTCCGTGAAATCGATGTAGAAGATCTCACCAAGCATCGCATGGACTCTGAACAAATGAGTGTATCTCCTGAACTTGTTACTAAAGTTAATGCCATCAAAGATGCAGAGCATAAAGTGTGTGCTGTAGGCACATCTGTACTTCGTGGTATTGCAAGTGCAGTTTCAATGGGTGGGCACATGAAAGTGTATGATGGGTGGACCAACAAGTTCATCTTCCCCCCTTATGAATTTACTGTTACTGATGCTCTCATCAGCAACTTCCATATGCCTTACTCTACTATGCTCATGATGGTATCGGCATTTGGTGGATATGAATTGACAATGGAAGCATACGAACAAGCCGTGAAAGAGGGCTACCATTTTGGTGCCTACGGTGATGCTATGCTCATATTATAATACGACACTATATGGTGATAAACGAACGCGACAGCCGTCACGAGCAAGTACTTGTGGCGGCTCGTCAAATGATGACAGCTGCACGCACTGCCCCAAAGGCTAAAGGTGTGGATATCCTTGAAATTGTACTAATCGAGGGAGAAGATCTCAAACGTCTCTCCGATACAATGGTTGCAATGGTTGAAGAGCATGGCATGAAGTTCTTTCTTCGCGATGCCGACAACATTCTCCAAGCAGAATGTGTGATGCTTATAGGCACTCACAACTTGCCTCACGGACTTAACTGCGCACATTGTGGTTATGCCACTTGCGAAAGCAAACCATCTATTGTGCCTTGCGCTATCAACTCTACCGACATAGGTATTGCAATCGGTTCGGCTTGTGCAATGGCTGCTGATATGCGCCTCGACACTCGTGTACTATTCTCTGCTGGACTCGCAGCTCAACGCCTCAACATTCTCAACGATTGTAAACAAGTGTTTGCTATCGCAATCGCTGCGTCATCTAAAAATCCTTTCTTCGACCGCAAACCCAAAGAAGAAAACAAATAATTTATTACCTGATGGCCGATACGTTCTACACTCTTGATGCTCCTGCCGAAGGGCTCTACAAAGAGAAGATGAGTAAATTCATCTCCTTTGCTGTGCCAGTAACTTCCGCAACCGAAGCCAAAGAGGTGGTGGCAAAGTATCAAAAAGAGTATTTCGATGCTCGTCATGTGTGTTGGGCCTACATGATTGGGACTGCTCGTAACGAGTTTCTCAGCAATGACAACGGCGAACCGAGTGGCACTGCTGGGAAACCTATTTTGGGGCAAATCAACTCTTTTAATCTCACAAACATTGTCATCATCGTAGTGCGTTATTTTGGTGGGATAAAACTCGGCACATCGGGACTTATCGTTGCCTATCGCGAAGCTGCACGCGAAGCAATCCTTGCAGGAAATATCATTGAATGTCACGAAATGGCTTCAATCACCTTCAATTTCCCATATCTTGCAATGAACGATGTAATGAAGGTTGTAAAAGACCCAAATGTAAAGATTTCAAACCAAATTTTCGACAACGCGTGCCAAATCACCGTTACCACTCGCCTTGATAATCGCGAGGCACTTACCAATCGCCTACTTGATATCGATGGCGTTACCCTAAATGATTAATCTTAATTATAACAATATCCCCATGAAGAAATTATTTTTACTTTTCATTGCCATCATCTCTATATCGGCAATGGCTACTGACAAAAGCATTATTATTGACGGAAAAATCAACAACTCAAAGTTCTATCCTGGCACCGTTCATGAATACAAAGTATATATTCCCAAACAATATGACGGCAAAAAGCCAGCATGTATATACCTCGGGCTCGACGTCATTCTCTATAATGCCACTGCCGTTATGGATACTCTCATCGCTAATGGCGAAATGCCTGTAACGATTGGTGTATTCGTTAAGCCTGGACGCATTGCCAACGACAGCACTGTAATTCGCTACAATCGCAGCAACGAGTTTGACCGCATAGATGACACCTTTGCTCGTTTTATTGAATCTGAGCTACTCCCAATGGCCGAGAGCCACATTCTCGCCGATGGACGCACTATAAAAATATCAAAAGACCCCAACGATCGTGCTATTTCGGGTGCTAGCAGTAGTGGTATTGCTTCTTTTAATACTACATTCCTTCGCCCCGACCTTTTCAGTCGCATCTACACTACTTGTGGCACATTCGTATCTATGCGTGGCGGACATGAATACCCTGCACTTATTCGCAAATACGAACCACGCCCTATTCGCGTATTTATCCACGATGGTTCTAACGATATATGGAATGCTCTATTCGGACATTGGTATGAACAAAACCAACTCGTAGCCTCTGCACTCGAATTTGCAGGATATGAATACAAGGCAGTATGGGACGATGGCAACCATAGCATCAAAAATGGCTCACGCCTATTCCCCCAGGCGATGCGATACCTCTGGAAAGACTATCCTCAACCTGTTAAAGCTGGCAAAAGCAAAAACAATATGCTACAAGCAATCCTACTCGATGGTGAGAATTGGGCCAAATATGATGGCAAAATGCCAAAAGCAACAAAAAAATCTGCGACATCTCCCGACGGAAAACTATTTACCGAAACCGAGAAGAACTCCGACTGGCTCATTAGCTACACCGTTGATGCTAAAGGTAAAAAATCTAATCGTCAACAATATTATTGGTTGCATAACACGCTACACCAATACTACGATATTATCGGCATGCTCTACGCTACCGACGGCAACCTTTATGTAGCAACAAAAATGGGTATCCAAATATGTGACCACAGCGGACGTGTGCGTGCTATTCTCCCTTATCCAACTACCAGCGATATCGCAGCATTTGCATTTGAGGAGAACAATCTTTATGTAAAAGATATTAATGGCAACATTTTCACACGCAAAATCAACGCCACTGCTCATCCCACCGGTGCTCCAAACGTAACCTACAAATCACAAGGCGAAGGATAATAACGCTACAACTATATACCTAAAAGGCAACCCAGTGGGTTGCCTTTTTTTATTGACTTATCAAAGACATTATAACACAATTGAGCATAATGATATCAGGTCTTTTTTGTATTTCTAACTATCTTAGCACTTATGTTTATTCTGTCAAAATCTATCAGGACACGGCATGCCATGTCTCTCCTCTTTTAACTATATCTAATTTCGTTGAGCTCTTCGGAGTTCTCAACTCTCCACTTGTATTGTCCTAAAAAAGGATTACTGTTCTAATCATAATCCTAAACTTTGTTTAATTTCCAGTAACCCTATATTAGGACTATTGTGCAACAGAGTTATAGTACCTTTTGTTAACACAATCAACCCCCTCGGCACTTTGTGCCACTCCCCTTGCGTAAAGTGCAAGGGGAGAATTGCATATCTATCAATAACATTGCTTATCCTTTATGTTCATTCTGTCGAAAAACATTGCGTTAGCCTTTGTGCTCTTTTGTCTAAAAATTGCAGATAAAAAATTAGGGGCAATGCTCACGCACTACCCCTAACAAAAACCAAAATATTTATGAAACAAATTTTATTTCTTATTTAATCCTCTCCCCCTTAAAAAGAGGGAGAGTTCTTGAGATTATCGCTTAATCATGCGAGTTGTTGCTCCTGCAGCGTGGATAATGTAAACGCCTGTTGGGAGGTCGCTAACATTAAATTTCACGCGAGTGTCATCAGCTTCAAACTCTTTCACTAACTGACCATCTACAGTGAACACCTTCACATCGTCAAGCACAGTCCATGCTTCAAGTGTCACAACACTATTTGCAGGATTTGGATAGAGACGCAATGAGCCTTTAGCCACATTCACATCTTCAACACCAGTGGAAATCTCGTCTTTTGCCTCAATGATTTCCCCCATCACAATTTTATTATCAAACGACCTATCTATCGTAGTGATGACATACATATCTTTTCCATCTGCGGCACTGCGAGCGAGAGGTGCAGAAATGTCATGAACTCCTCCTTGATAAGACGAACTTACTTTAATCAAAGGCTCGTCATAGATAATCACAGGATAGTTAGCAGTTAATTCCCAAAAAATTGAGGCGTCATACCTATTTGTTAATTTTTCATTACCAGCCCACACGTAGTGTACTTTTACTGGAATATGTCCTGCTTCAGTGGCTAATGCCGACCAGTTTTCAGTTCCGGTATAACCAAGACCTCTAAGTATGTCCTCGGTTTCTTTTCTCCCATTATCTGTTATACGATTATTGTAACGGGCTACAACTTCGTCGAATATAACTGAAGCGGCTTGATAAGGTGTCCAGAGATTTGATTCCACTGGGTGACCAATACAGTCCCAACCTTTATTTGATTCAGCATAATAACCCATATAACGCACAAGATTATCATCAAATTCTTTCCATTGGATATCCATTGCCACATCGTAGAAGTATTTGAAATAGCCACCATTGATATAATTGCCATTTTCATCTTTACACTTTTCATCCCAGTGTGTTTCTTCTTCTAAGAATAGATATCCTGGACTATTATCTGCTTCTAATTCAGGAATAGGGAACGATGGATTAACTGTGATAGGCGCTTCGCTTTCGCTTGTTTTTTCAACTAATTTACCATCGACAGTTTTGCGATAAGTAGTGCGCACTACCAATGTGTAGTTGTCGTTCTTTTCTGCATTGTAAGTGTAACGAGCACGTCCGTCAGGCGATGTTGATTCATCGCGACCTACGTTAAGACCAAGAATGTCAACAATACGTTTTTGAGTATTTGAATACAACTCTTTGTTAGTTGTACTGCTTTCTTGGACAGCTTCGCTAATCACATTACCCTCTTTATCTTTAAGAATCAAAGTGTAAGTGATATCCCACTCATTTAACACATCATCGGTTACAGGAAGTGGATCGATACAACCGGCAGCACCAATCACGTTAGCTTCAGTAATCGAAACTGGTTTTGTTGGGTTTTCAATATCACCTTTTTTTAGGAATGTACCCATTGGATAGTCCTCATTACCTGCAAGAGATTCAATGATATTACCGGTTACAGGAATTGCTTCAGCAACATTGCCAGTTCCATCTCCGTCATTGCTATTTGCTTTCCATTCTGTTAATGGAAGATTGAGTTTACAAGTAGCCGACTCAAGAGCGCTTGCAGTGAAGTTAAATGTACGCACTGCACTTGTATAAACTTGAGCTTTATAAGTATAATCAAAATCTACACCCTCCCACACAAGTGATTTAGTAGCTTTTGAGAGGTCGCCCGATGGGGTTACATCGTCAAAGTCAACAATCATATACCAGTCGTTGATTGTATAGTGGTTACAGTTGTTAGCAGTCATTGTTGCAGAACCACGATAGAATCGTCCCACCTCTTTCACATTTGATGCAGCATTAAGTTTTTTAGCAGTTGCTTCATCAGTTACAATCACATATTTTGTAGCTTTTACAGGCTCATCATTGTCATCAAGAAGTGTAGTATTGAACACATCTTTATTGAGAGCAACATCGAGTTTGAGGTCAAGAGAATAAAGAGTCTTTCCATCTTTTTCTTCAGTAGGTTGAGCCAATACTACATTTATAGGCAATTGTGATGGATATGATGTTACTGTTCTACCTTTACCTGAGATAGCCTTAGATTTTGATTCACTTGCGTAATTTGCAGCTGAGTAATAGTTTGCCACTTTGTAGTTGTAGATGCGAGCATAACCATCACCTGAAGCAAGGTTTTTGTGTGTAAATTTACCTGTAGTAGAGCCCGAAGCAATAGTTGCTGTACCAGCTACTACCCAATCGCTATTATCTGCCACACGGTTACCATTATCATCACGACGCATAGTTTGGTAAAAAATCTTATAATCACCAGCCTCACCAGTCCAAGTGATTTCAGCATCAACAGTACCTGCTGCAGAGTTACCACCTTCACCATTACATTTGCGAGTTGCCACCACATTTGATGGAGCCACATCTCGACCCAAACCAGTGACTGTTGCAGTAGAGTTTGTAACAGTTGCACGAGCCGATGTCTTAACAGCATATTTCAAAAGACCTTTTTCACGTGATGCAATCAAAAGGTTTCCTGCATGGTCAAATTCCATTTGGTCAACTTGTTGTGTTCCACTCAACGTAAATCCATATTGATGGGTAAATGTTGGTGTACTTCCATTCCAAGTAACATTGTAAACTTGAACAGCTAAATCAAGAGTTGAAGCAACTCCAGAGCCTTCATAAGTTTCTCCTTGCCCATTAATAATTGCAAATGTTTTATAGTCGGGGCTTATAGCCATACCACCATTACTTGTTCCATTAAGGGTTGAATTGATAACGTCAGACTTGTATTTGAGATTTAAATCATGGTCAAATACTGCAAATGCAGGGTTATTGCTGAGGTTCTTTCCTTTGAAACGAGATTGAGATACGATAACTGCATTATTGGTTACAATAATATCACCGTCACCATTTAATAACACTCCATCATCTTTAAAGTATTTAGATGGGCTACCAGAAGTCCAAGAAGTATTTGTTCCTATGTCAAATCGTTTAACATGATGTTCAGTAGCATGGGTCCCAAAAGCTTTACGACTAGATCCTTCTCCGTAGAATGTAATCGCACGTTCATAATATGCTCCTCCTGATATACATGAAGGCGTAGAGTTAGTAGTAGGGTCATATATCCAAATACCAGGATTTTCTGCGGCATAGTTAGCAATATAAACTTTACCATTGTTTACTTCCAAACGATTAGAACGTACAAATCTATTTGCATTTGTAGAGGTTGAGGCATCTTGACCAAACTTTCCAGTAAGTATCTTCGATCCATTTCTCGACATATCGGCATTGAACTTTTGAAGTCCTTGACCTCTCGCGGTCATAGTGTAAATTGTACCGAAGTTAGCACTTGTTTGGTCGTTGTCGATTGCAACACCAATACGTGCATATCTTGTACCATCATTATAAACAATAGTATTATCGCTACCAACTTCTTTTACAGTGTTATTTGCGCTATTGTTGATTTTAACAGCCCAAGTGTAATCACCTATTGCAATGTCGTAGGCATTAATTTTTACTTCGTTTGCCCCTTTTTTAATAGGAGTCTTTATTTCAATTGTTTTACCACTTGACTTAGGAGTAAGAACGATGACACCATTCTTTCTTGCACCTGTTGATTTGAAATTAAATGTATATTCATTACCACTTTTTGTCAATTCCAATCCGTAGGCAAAATAACCTTCGGCATTAGCGTCTTCTGGCTCATCAACTTCAGGGGTTTCTGCATCGGGGTTAGGAGCATTTTCAGGTTCAGCACCGATACCAGGACCTACATTAGGGTCAGGAGTTGAAGTTGAAGCAGTCAATTTAGAAAGGTCGTTAGCAATAGTAATATTCCACACACCTTCCCAAGGAAGAATGAAATCTCCACCATGTTTTGCTATCAAATTCACTGTACCTCCATTTGTAATAGCGGCATCGTATGTGAGGTTTCCAGCATCAAATACACCCCAATCACCCTTACCTGTTGAAATCTTAAATGCTGTTACATCTTCGTCAAGTGTAATGCTATAGTTAGAACCATTATTAGCTATTTCAACAGCGTTATTAGGATTCCAAGCACCAATAGCTTCGCTATTACCTACAATATAAAGAGGTCTTGGTGTTGAAGTTGTTGCTATCAATGTAGAAAGGTCACTTGCTACACTAATATTCCATACACCAGCCCATGGAAGGACTATATTTTCACCATCTTTATCTGCAATAAGATTTACTTTACCACCATTTGTGATAGCTGCGTTAGGAGTGAGGTTGCCATTATTGAATGTTTCCAAATCTCCTTTATTAGTCGAGATTTTAAACTCTGTTACATTTTCATCAAGTGTAATAGTGTATTCAGTGTGATTATCGGTAAATTCGACAGCATTATTTGAATCCCAATTACCAATAGATTCGCTATTACCTACTATATATAAAGGAGGAAGTGGTTTAGGTGTATTGGTAGTTGCAGTCAATGTAGAACGGTCGCCTGACACTGTGATATTCCATACACCAGCCCATGGAAGAACGAAATTGTTATAAGAATGTTGTGCTATCAAATTTATAGTACCACCATTTGTGATAGACTCGTTGGTAGTGAGGTTACCAGCATCAAATGCATCCCAATTACCCGAAATATCTCCCTTACCTGTTGAAATCTTAAACTCTGTAGTATTTTCATCAAGTGTGATAGTGTAGTTATTGCCATTGTCGGTAAATTCAACTGCTTTAGCAGGATCCCAATCACCAACAGCTTCGCCATTACCTACTATATATAGAGGTATAATTGGTTTTACCCCGGTGATTGTTCCAGAACCATTAGTCACAGTTTGACGCGATGGATTTTTGATAGCATAAACCAAAAGACCTTGTTGACGAGAAGTAACGTAAAGGTTGTCGGCATGGTCAAATGCCATTTGATTTACCTCTTTCGTTCCGCTCAAAGGAATTGAATATTGATAAGTAAATGAGGGGGTAGAACCATTCCATTTTACCGAGTATATTTTTACCGTAATATCGGCATCTGCACCCTCTATTCCACCTTCAACAACCGCAAATGTTGATTTGTCGTTAGTGAGAGCTATACCACCACCATAGCAGCCCTCCAACGAACTTCCATCGGTAGCATCTGTATTTAATATTTTAGAGTCGAAAGTTGTATTGCCCGATTGATCGACTACAATGAACGCAGGAGCTCCACTAGCATTATTTGGAGCAAATCGAGTTTGCGATACAATTAACGCATTATCTGTCGCAATCATATCACCTCCACCATTAAGCAATACTGCAGATGCAGTAGTTAATGCTCCAGAATGGCTCCCCGACCAACTATCAGAATCCTTAATATCATATCTTAGAATGACATTGCTACTTTGTCCAGAAGTTGTAACACCATTGGCATTAATATACATTTTTCTATTGCTTCCTTCTCCAATAAAGTCAACATTATGAGCTGACGAACTTATTATTTTAGAAAGAGTAGCTGAAGGTGCTGATGGATTATAAACATATACACCATTAGTTGATGCATCATTATAAACAGCCAAATACACTTTGCCATCATTTACCTTAAGTCTATTTGAAAAAGATTGAGTTTGGTATTGTTCTGCAAATAATTTTGATCCATTTTTTTCAAAGTCTGGATTGAAGCGCTGAATACCTTGGCCATATCCAGTGGAGGTGTAAATAGTCCCAAAATTGGCACTTGTTTCATCATTGTCAATAGCAACACCAAGGCGTGCATTGTATGTGCCATTACTGTAAACAATTGAATTATCACCATGAACTTGTTCATACCCTGTTGATTGAGGGTTGTCGAATGCTACTGCCCATGTGTAATTTACACCGTCACCAAGTTTTGTTGCATCAATTGCAACGGAGTTATCACCTTTTTTGATTGCTCCGGTTAAAATTACAGTTTGCTCTTTGGTAGATGTGTTTGTAAGAATAATCTTACCATCGCTCATTGCGCCTGTTGACTTAAACGATGCAGTATAAGTATAATCGTCGGTTTTAGTTAAATTAAGACCATAAGCATAATGTCCTTGGACGGGGTTGCCATCGGGAACTGTACGCATATCTACGTCGATATAGTTTGTTTCGTTGGCAACAACAGTTACTTCTTGTGTTACATCTTTATATCCACTAAGAGAGTGCTTGATAGTGTAGGTGCCTGGAGCAACTTTTTTGAAGAAATATGCACCATTCCACTCACCGTCGGTAGTATAAGAATCTATTTCAACACCACTTGAATTGTAAAGAGCAACTCTTACACCGTTAAGAGGTTTTTTATTATCAACTTGGTCGATATATTTATTGGCATCTCGTGTAGGGTTTTGAATTACCGAATAATATGTTTCGTTCATTGTAATTGATTGGTCACGAACAATACCATAGATTTTACCATAGCTATCTTTTTTACCCCATCCGAAATAGTCATTAAGACCACGAGCATATAATTCACCTTCGTGACGACACACATCATCGTTCATAGCACGGTGCATCGCAGGACGATAGGTGTGGTCATAACCTTCGACCAAGAATCCTGGGATAGTGTGGTTCAATACGCCATAATAGCGAGTATAACTATTTGCGACAGGTGTAAAGTGTGCATATTGGAAAGTTACGTCCCCCTTAATCCAATAGGGATTCCCTTCGGCATCTTTGCCTGATGGATGATAAGTTCTTCCAGGAAACGATGTACATGTATTACCATTAGCGTCTTTATAATTACTACTACCCGCTTCATAAGGGTGTGTGACATCACTAAGCCAGTTCCAGTGCATGTGTTTGTTTTTGATAGCTTGATTCCAACAAGCCATTGCCATATCGTAACTACCAGGAGAATAAGGATTTCCATCCCATCCACGATGAAGAAATAGTAATTGGTTAAAGTTGGTATGCCCACCAGGATTTGTTCCGTCCCCTTGATTTGCATTTGAGTGAATCGAGATAAACACATCATAATTACCTGATTCAGCTTCCGCTGCTACGGTTGTCAACGCTGGAGAAACACCCGTTGTGGCATGGCTCATGCGGATATTCGTTTGACCTCCTAAAACAGATTTTGAAGGATCATAAGGCACGCCATATTCCTTTAACTTATCAAGCAACCCGTATGCCTTTTGCATATTGGTGTTTGACTCATAAAACCCAGCGGTGTCAGCTCCTGCTGCCCCATGCCCCATAGTTGCCATTGGACGGTCGCCATCAGTATAGGTACCGTGCCCCGGGTTAATGTAGATGCGCACTTGATTGACGGTTGCATTAGGGTTTGCAGCCGATGCGCCCAGTGGGAGTGTTGCCGTCATTGCGGCAAGAAGTAAATGTTTTAGTTTCATAAAATTTTATGCGCCCATTGAGCAGAAGGAGTCATGAAATATACATAACAAAAAAGCGCATGAAAAGAACGAGCTATTCATGGTTTTTCCCTTCAGCCAACAAGACCTTTTTATTAGATTATAATTTATTTTGCGCAAAGTTACAAAATAAATTATATTTCGGGCATAAATTATGAGCTTTTTTAACTAAATATTAAGAAAATACGAGCACCGTTGAAGAACAAAAAAGAGGCGTATGGCATTGCCAAAGACAATAGAATATTGTAGATACATGGCATAAGTAAAAATGGCACAAGCCCCCAGAATGACAGAAAGTGTAATTATTTTGCTATGCTCAGCAGTTATGCTCATTTTGTCATTTCGGTCTAAAAAAATAACAACGCGAGCAACCCATGTGGATTGCTCGCTCGATATGGAAAAAGTTGAGAATTCAAAAATGGAACCTTTCCTCTCTCAACTTTTCTTTTTCCTTTTACTTAATGTGAACTTTTGACACGTTTTTGCCTTGAACTTTGATAAAGACACCGTTAGATGGATTGTCAACTTTCACACCTTGTAGATTGTAATATTCTACATCTTCATCATTTTCAAATTCTACACCACCAACACCTGTGAGGGCTTTTACTTCAAATGTGTACATTGTAGCGAGTTGCCCTGGCACATATTGGTAGATGCATACAGTATTATCACTATTTACTTCGGCAATAATACAGTTTGCATTAGGAGAAACTGCTGTTGTAGCAAGTTCTTCGGTGTGTTTTGCAACCACCACATTCTTAGTCAAATCAACAATTTGGAATCCATCACGATATGATGTACCGATAGGTTCTACGCCATAATATACTTCACCCAATTTGAAGACTGTACCACCTTGTGTTGTAGTAATACCATTATCAGCATAAGCTACAAATGAACTACCATTGCTATGGAAGAAATGGCGTTGACCACGCACACGCACTGCGATATCGTTTGAGGTATAATCATCGCTCAATGGAGTCGCAAATGATTGACCGTCGGCAGTAACTGCACCTACCGCGATAGCCTCGGCTGATTGTTGCACACCATTTTTGAATGTGATTTTTGCCACTGATGTTGCTCCACTTGGGAAGAGGTATAAAGCACCACCATTGCCCATTATGTCGCCAGTTGCTTTGCCTAAATATTGCATTTGAGCAGTAGTTATACCAGCAGGCATTGTGATTGTCAAATCTTTCATTGATGAGCCTCCTGCAGGGAGAACTTTCATCGCAGTGTTACCTGCAGCATACATTGATGTAGATACGATAACATTGCCTGCAGCATCGCTTGTGATTGCAGTACCTACAGCAGAAGTTACACCAGTATCAGTTTTACCATTTTCGTCCCAATAGTAAAGTTTTGAAGCAGAGTGGTCATTCACATAGATTTTACCATCTATAGCGGTTGCCCAACGGGTTGCTGAATTTGCTGTAAGATGACCATCGGTGTGAGCCCACTCTTGTGTCAACGCATAACCATCAAGAGCATCTTCATTATCACTCAAATCCTCTTCTTGTGTTTCGATTGTAAAACCATATTGAGATGCAGCTTCGGTTGCAAACGCATTATTAGAGCGAGGAATACTGAACGCCTTGAGAATTTCGCCATTGTTGCTCACAGCATAAATGTTGTTGGCTCTATCCCATGCAATATCATTGATATTTTTACCCATTCCGTGAGTGATGCGAATACGCTCAGCCAATGTAGGTGTATTATCGCTTGAATAAGAGATATCATAGATTGAAATCGTTGTTGTTGACGATGCAATAGCGATTTGAGTGTAATCGTGATTGAAACGAATACCGCCACCACCACGCACAGTTGTTATATCAAGATATTTTTGATTACCTTGAGAATCAATATAAACAAGTGCTGGTTGAGTTGCAGATGGAGTATCACGATATTGACAATACCATAAACCACCACGATTATCGTAGCAAAGGTTAGTACCTGAATAGTTTACAGTATATTTACCAGATAGTGCCGAAACAGGACCTGCTGCACTACTCCAGTTTGCATTTGAGCCTAAAGCATATTGGTCAACGCGAGACGCGCCAGTTACTGTGTTTGTAAATAATGTAGCTTGACCTGAAAGCATTGCAAGTGTCAAGTTATCACCACTACCTTTAACATCAAAGCCAATATTAGGAGCAGAGATAAATGTAGAACCATTTTCGTAGGCATAGGTAGTAGTATTTAGCGAACCTCCTGTGAATACATTTGTGAAAGATGCATTGTTTTGTTGCATAGCAGCAGGATCGGGAGCTTCAAGAAGATAGCTTCCACTATCGTTTTGACGAGTTACAAAGATACGTCCATCTTCAGCAACACGCACTTTACGGAAGTCAGCTCCTGATTTAGTGCCTACTGTTTGGTCAATTGTTACACCACCAGTGTAAACATATTTACCTGTAATCCAGTTTTGGATACCAATAAATCGAGGCGTGAACATATAAAGACCTTGGCCACCATTAGAGGCACTATAGTGAACTGTGTTTGTAGATGCACGACCTTCGGTCACATAAATGCGACCAAAATAAGGAGATTCAAAGTTGCGGTCAACATCTACTCCTTGTGGGTGGTTGAAACGTATTGACTTAAATTCTTGAACTGCGTCTTTTGCCGCACCTGTTACCTCAATAGCCCAAGTGTAGTCTCCAGCAGGAAGGTCAGAAAGGTCGACTTCGGCAGAATGACCTGCTTCGGTGCATTTATCACTTCCGAGAGCTACCGATTTAGCCACAGTGCCATTTTTCTTCAATACAACTTTCACGTCTGTAGCAGCAGTATTGAGCACATAATTTACTGTCAATTTATTGTCTTTTACTTCACCAATTACCTCAAATGCAAATGGGTTAGCAGTACCAGCAGCTGGAGTAACCTCTACAAGTGTACCTGGTTGAGGATCGGGCTCTGGCTCTGGTTCTGGATCAGGTGTTGTGCCTCCCAATGAATAAACTGCGATACCTGAAGCAACTGCACGTTCACTACCATCGGCAGGTTTTGTTACCAATGAGCCATTAACAGTCATTTGTGCTGAACCACCTCCATCAACTTGAAGCACTGTTTGTGCTCCAAATTGTTTCATAATATAACTTGCACGTGTACATGTAGCACCATACGAAACGCCCTCAGCATCATTTTGACCTTTATCTACCACACACATAATAAGTTTTGTGCCAGCAGAGTTGATACCATAAAGAGAACGAGCATAGGCAGTAGTATTATATGATTCATCGGTAGCACGTGTTGTAATTGAGCCATTTTGCATCACGATAGCATTACCTGCTATAACATTTGTAAATGCAGGGATAGCTCCACCACTTGTTGCTTCCCAATAATATTTAAATTGCATTTTGTCGCCTACTGCCAATGATGCCATCACGTTTTGACTTACTCCAGGAGCAGCAACAATAACGAAATCATAATCACCACGAGTGCCACCTGAAGTGTTAGTTTTAATTGCACCAACTGTAGCTTTAACCCATGTGTTATTCGCCAATGTTTGACCTGCATCCATTTTGAGATAAATCTCAGTAGATGTACCAGTCACTACTGTACCTGGTTGACCAGCTGAGGTATTAAGCACTTTAAATGCTCGGTCTTTAGGGAATTCAGGAGTAAACAAAGCCATATAATCGCTTGCGATACAATATTTATTCACCTCTGTGATTTGCAACACATTTGAATTTTCATCACTACCCCATTTTGCAGGACACATTGCCTTTATTGTAGTCTTATAGTTACCAATTACAGCTTTACCATCGGTAGTGATACCTAAAATACCTGTACGAGTGGGACCTCCATTCCATTGGTCGTTAGTCCAGTTGGTTTCGGTTTTAATTGCACCATTAACCATACAACCACCCAAAAGAGTATTTGTAGCGTGAACTCCTGCCGATGTACCTGTTTGTGATGACATTGACCAGAAGTGACCATTTTGAGTCACAACCGCATTGCGACCTGCATTTTTTTTACGAGTGTAAAGTGATGTCATTTTTTCGGTTTTCAACAACGCATCACTCGCAGAAAAGGCTTCAACCACCACATTTGAATTTGTCAAATCCACCTCAACAATGCTCACATTACATGATGAAGGCGAAGTAAAACGCATACGAGTATGCTTCACCCCCGAACTTGGAGTAGAGCTACTTGTTACCGTATAGTTATAAGTTTCGCCACCTGCCGTAAACGACTCAGCATTTGCTCCAAATGCCATTGCAACGGCCATTACTGATAAGAAAACTTTTCTCATGGTTAATGTTAATATTTTTATGTTAGTATATTTTTCGCAAATATAATTGATTTATATTACATTACAAAGAGTTACGCTCACTTCTACTAACAAAAAAGCTCCTCCATATTACTGGAAGAGCTTTTCATATCGAGTTAGTTATATATTCTTACTTTTCTTCGATTGTCACTGCGCGACCGAGTGCTTGATATTTTTCACCGAGGTCAACGAGATTAGAGTGGTTGATTGTAGCTTCAACTTGAGCATTGGGCACACCGAGTTTCACGAGTTGTTTTTTCACACCATCTACACGGTTTTGACGAAGACGAGTGTTGATTTTATCGTTACCAGTGTAGTTGTCAGCCCAACCTGTGATAACATAATTCTTTTCAGGATTAGCTTTCATTACCTCTGCGATAGATTCCAACAAGATGATATCCTTCTTAGTGAGTTTATACACATTGATTGGATAGTAAATTGTAGCAAGAGGAGCTACTTCTTCCACAACAACAGGTTCTGGCATTGGTCTTTCAAGACAAGCTTTAAGTTGTTTTTCAAGATCTGCAATGCGAGCATCAGCAGCTTCGAGACGTTCACGAAGTGGATCGCAGTTTTCAGGTTCTGGACATACTGGAACTACAGCATGGTTCCATTCGCGTTTTGGGAAATTGTAAGTTACGCCCACATACGCTTGAAGGTCATGAGATGTTTTATTCCAACCTTCGCCTGGTTCATCTTTATGGTTGTCAATACCACTATAACGAATATCAAGAGAGAGTTGAACTTGTTTTGACACGTTGAATGTATTCAAAAGACCTGCACGGAATGTTAGCACACGGTCGTTAGTGAATTCCCAACCTTCGTTGAGGATTGAACCGAGGTCTTCAGTTTTGTCCATGCTTTCAGGGAATGTTTTTGACATTGTGAAATAGCCACCAGCACCAGCATAAGCCGAGATATTATAAACACGACCAGGTTTGTAACCACAGAACATGTTAGTCAAGTTGAACATAACGTCAAATACAGGACCGATTTCTGAATATTTTTGTTGATACATGCCATCAATCATTGGTTTATCCCATTCAATACCAGCTCCATCGGGAGTAGATGACAATCCTTTACATTGCAACCAGTTAACACCAAGACGAACACCAATTTCGGGTGAGAACCATTTACCTACATAGATTGATGCTGCTGGAGAGAAACGGTTATACCAATCGCGAGTGTTATCTCCAGGTGAGAAATAGAAACCAGCACCACCTTCAACACCGATAAACCAGTTGTCTTTAAACTTATTAAAGAGATATCCTTGTGTAGGATCCTCTACATAAGTTACTTCTTGTGCTTGTTGAGCAAACGCTGCTTGACCCAAGAAAAGAGCACAAATGAATGATAAGAATGTAACTTTTTTCATAAAAATAATATTCTTTTTTTATTAATTTTCTGCTATTTAAGATTTTAGTTCGCTAAATTACACCATTTTCTTAAAAAACAGAACAACTAAACCATGTTTTTATGTTATTTTATAACTTTTTTTAACTAAAACATTCCATTTTTAGGCAAAAAACCTAAAGATTTGGAATATTCTAATATTAGAGCATTGCTTTTACCTCGTTGAGAATATTTTCGGTAGTGAAACCAAATTTTTCATCAAGCACTGTATATGGAGCAGAAGCTCCAAAACGAGCAAGACCATAAACTTTAGCATTTGCTCCTACAACGCTGCTCAATACAGAAGGAAGACCTGCTGTCAAACCAAATACAGGCACACCTGCTGGAATTACTGAAGCTTTATATTCTGCATCTTGATTATTGAACAATCCGATAGAAGGGACTGATACCACACGAGCAGCAACACCTTCTGCTTCAAGTTTCTCAGCAACATCCCAAAGCAATGATACTTCTGAGCCGTTAGCCACAAGGACTACAGCAGGATTTTCGACATCTTTCAATACATAACCACCACGGCGCACTCCTTGAGCGTCTGCATAACGATTGCCAGATGTTGATGGAATATCCTTTACATCTTGACGAGTGAGAATCAAACCTGTTGGAGTTTCTTTGTTCTCCATTGCCATCTCCCATGCTACAGTTGTTTCAGCGCTGTCGGCTGGACGAAGAACGAGCATTGCTGGGCGACCACTAAGGTTGTTCATTTGTTCGAGAAGACGAATTTGTGCTTCTTGTTCGATTGGTTCGTGAGTAGGACCATCTTCACCTACACGGAATGCATCGTGTGACCATACATATTTAACTGGGAGTTCCATTAACGCAGCCATACGAACTGCTGGTTTCATATAATCAGAGAACACGAAGAATGTGCCACAAGCTGCCATCATACCACCATGAAGCACAATACCATTCATGATTGAAGCCATTGTTAATTCAGCCACACCTGCATGGAAGAATCCTCCAGTAAAGTCACCCTTCATCAACGCGCCAGTCTTTTTCAAGAATGCATCAGTTTTGTCAGAGTTAGCGAGATCGGCCGATGACACAATCATATTATTTACTTTTTCACCAAGAACGCTCAACACGTTAGCAGAAGCTGTGCGAGTAGCGATATTTGCTTTATGAGCGATTTGTGAATAGTCGATTTCTGGAAGATTACCAGCGATATAATCAGCAAGTTGTTTTGCTTTTTCGGGGTTAGCTTCAGCCCATGCAGCCTCTTGCGCACGGCGTTCTTTTACGATTTCGCGCAATTGAGCCTCACGTTGAGCATAAAGTTCTTTCACTTCGTCCCAAATTACCCAAAGATTTTCAGGGTCACCACCAAGATTAGCAACAGTTTTGGGGAAGTCTGCACCCGATTTGCTCAAAGGTTGGCCGTGAGTACTACATTGACCTTCGAAGTTTTCACCATCGGCAGTAACACAACCTTTACCCATGATAGTGTTACCAATGATGAGTGTTGGTTTTTCTGTTTCAGCAATAGCTTTATCAAGAGCTTCAGCGATTTCGACTGGATTGCAACCATCGATTTCGATAACATTCCAATTCCAAGCACGATATTTAGCAGCATAGTCTTCAGTTGTTACGGCATCAACATCAGTTGAAAGTTGAACCTTGTTACTATCGAAGAACATGATAAGATTGCTCAATCCGAGATAACCTGCAACACGACCAGCGCCCTGTGAGATTTCTTCTTGAATACCACCGTCAGAGATAAACGCATAAGTTTTGTGGCTCATCCATTCACCAAAGCGAGCTACAAGGAAACGTTCAGCAATAGCAGCACCAACTGCCATAGTGTGACCTTGTCCAAGTGGACCAGATGTATTTTCTACTCCACGTTCAGGATCAACCTCAGGGTGTCCTGGAGTTACACTACCCCATTGACGAAATTGTTGCAATTCTTCAAGAGTGTATTTACCAGTAAGAGCCAATACACTATAAAGCATTGGCGACATGTGACCTGGATCTAAGAAGAAACGGTCGCGAGCAATCCAAGTAGGATTATCTGGGTCGGTTACCAAATATTTTGAATAAAGAACATTGACAAAGTCAGCCCCACCCATAGCTCCACCGGGGTGACCTGATTTGGCTTTTTCTACCATCGATGCGGCTAAGATGCGAATATTATCGGCCGCTTTGTTCAATATTTTTGTATCCATATTTGTATAAATTATATCTTAATTTAATAATTTTATTTATTAGTTTACGAAAGTACTACAAAACTCTCACTTTGGCAAATTTCGCCACATAAAAGTCTAAAAAATGTATATAAAAAACGATGCGAGCGTCTAAAGCACTCGCATCTTCTTTATTTTTAGTTATTTTTCAATCGATTTTGGTTTCGAACCCACAAGAGCATAGAATAGCAAATATCCCAAGCCTGCAACAACCACCCAGTAGCTTGCTTGATAGCCTACGCCACCTTGCATATCAACTACGGCATTTTGCAACAATGGAAGAATACCACCACCACACACCATGGCCATAAAGATACCCGATGCACGCTCTGTATATTTTCCCAATCCTTCTACTGCAAGATTGAAAATGCCACCCCACATCACTGAGGTACACAATCCCACAAGTACCAACAACATTGCATTCACTGGCACATTTACCAAACCGAATAACCCATCGGCACTATTCTTAAACACTGGCATTGACACAAATGTATCGGTCGATGCAAATATCGCTCCAAGCACCAATAAGATTCCCGTAAATGACACTGTTGACAACATTGATTTAGCCGATACTTTTGCTCCTACAGCAGCTCCTACAAGACGACCAATCAACATCAAGAACCAATATGTAGCCGCCACCGATGCAGCTATTGCCTCTGCTCCCTCGGCAACTTGTAACACGTTCAATGTGTCGTTTTGCAACCATTTTTGCAACACATTAGGAATTCCTACTTCTACTCCAACATATACAAAAATACCAATTGCACCAAGAACAAAGTGACGGAACGACATTGGTCCCACCTTTGATTTCTCTTGTTTTACAGATGCTTCTTGGTTTATTTCAGGAATTGACGACAATAATATCACAACAAACGCAAAAGCAAAAATACCCAGTGCAGCATACATCAATGGGAATACATCACTAATTTGAGCCTTAGCAATAGATGGGATCAAAATACCAGTCATTATAATCACTGCAGTACCAGCCAAAGAGTTGCAAGAACCACCCAATTGGATTAATTGATTACCTTTTTTGCCACCGCCGCCAAGATTGTTGAGCATAGGATTAACTACAGTATTAAGCATACACATTGAGAACCCTGCTACAAATGCACCCAATAGATACACTGCAAAGCTGCCCACATACCCCGATGCAGTTTGAATTGCAACACCCACAAAGCCCACAGCTATTGCGAGAAGAGCAGTTTTTTTATACCCTAATTTTTGAAGTAATGCACCCGACGGAATACCCATCACTGCATATGCAATAAAATTGGCAAATACACCAAGAGTACCTTGCCAGTTGGGGATATTAAATTGACTTTTAAGAATGTCACCCATAGGCGACGCCAAGTTCGTAACAAACGAAATCATACCAAATAGGAAAAACATCGCGATAATCGCCACTATATTCCCTTTTGCTTTTTTTGTTTCCATATCTTTAAATTTGAGGTTATTTTCTGTATTAATATTGTCGATATCCAAAAATTGTTGAGCCAATTCTTACCATCGTGCTACCCTTTTCGATAGCTATCAAATAGTCATCGCTCATGCCCATACTTATTTGAGTAAATGCATCATTATTTTTTAACAACGTGCGAGTTTGTTGATATGTTTGTGCAATAGCTTCAAAATCGGCATTTATGCGCATTTCATCGTCGGTGTTGGTTGCCATACCCATTACACCCACCACACGCACATTTTCAAGTGAGTCAATCACCCCCGATTCGACCAATTGCAACAACTCCTCGAGCGAAAAACCAAATTTAGTCTCCTCCTCAGCCACATGCACCTGCAATAGCACATCAATAGTGCGATTTATACGCTTTGCCTCGGCATCAATCAAAAGCAATAATCGCTCGGAATCAACGCTATGAATAAGCGACACATAAGGCATAATCATTCTCACTTTATTGGTTTGAAGATGACCAATAAAATGCCATTGAATATCGTCGGGAAGCGATTTGGCCTTAGCGACCAGTTCAGTGGCACGGCTCTCGCCAAATACTCGCTGTCCCACCTCATAAGCCTCCATTAGAGCCTCATTGGGATGAAACTTCGACACTGCTACCAACTCCACTCCTTGTGGAATCGTTGCACGCACCTTTAATATGTTATTGCCAACATTCATATCTATAGTAGCCAAGCCCTATAATCGCTATATCTTTAATTATAATTAGCCAAGTTTTGCTTTATAAACATCCATAATCGATGTTTCGTTGATTGACACAATATCAAAATCAGCCAAAGTGCCACTCATTCCCTCTTTGAAATTATCGTAAGCTCCCTTAAAGTCGCTACCAGCAACAAGATAATGCACTACTTGCTTTTTCTCTTTAGCCGATTTCTCATCAATAGTGATAAATGCAGCCTTCACGAGATACCATTTGTCGGCACTGTCATCCCAAAATATTTCTGAAATTTTAGTTTTTTTCACTGCAGCTACAGTCAATACTCCCGACACAAATGGAGTCATTTCTTCAATAATACGAGCCTCTGCCTCAGTAAATGAGAGTGCATCTACCATGTATGGTTCAGTAACTTTCTTTGTTGAACCATTCTCCATCATCTTATCGTATTGAGCTTTACATTCAAACCAGTTTGCCATAAATTTATTATTTATATTTTTGATTAAACATTTCCACAAAGATAGAAAAAAAAGAGGAAAGAGGAAAAAGGAAAGAGGAAAAAGAGAACCTTCCAGGCTCGTGGGTGGATGGGTGAATTTCTTTTCCGTAGGTTTCGAACTATACCCTCAACACTACGGCTATCAAAAATTCGTCCTTCGGACATCGCCTAATGAACCCTCGCTTTTACAGCCTTTTACTATTTTCGGAGCTTCAATGCTACGGCTATCAAAAATTCGTCCTTCGGACTTCGCCTAATGAAATTCATGTTTGGAATCGTACATGGGGATTCCGAAGGAATTTTTCTTGATAGCCGGGGATTGAGCCGAAAGGTGAAATCTCCGAAAAAAGATTCAACACAAAAAAACAAACCTGACAAGGTTCGGTTCTTTGTAACAAAAAAGTGCGACTCATGAGTCGCACTTTTTACTATTTCTTGAATTGTCTATTCCTTATTTCTTGTTGTAAGCTTGAGGAATTTGACGATCCATTTTTTTCAAGCGTTGACCTGCTACGTTCTTTTTGTCTGCACGTACTCTGTTAGTAACAGCCTTAACTGACTTACTTGATTTAGAAGCAGATGAAGGGAGAACAACCTTAAATGGAGCTGAACCATCAACTACTGTTTTTGTTTCTAAATCGTAAAACAAGTTTGCATAGTACCAACCTTCACTTGGAGCATCCGAAACAGACAATTTCTTGTGTGGGAATGTAATAACACCATCAACCAATGTACCACAATATCCACCAGCAGCCTTGATTGTTTCAAGGTCGTAGTTTGCTAATAATTGGTAACATGCACTTGAAGCATAGAACATTCCTGAACCCCAGTCTAGACCAAGTGGTTGTGTCTCAATGTATACACCTTGTGGGTCTTGAGCATTGATTTCAAGATAGTAATCTTTGCTAGTGTCCCAGTCGCCAGCTTCGTTATATGGGAACGCAGCTCCATAAGGATTTACAAGACGATAAATACCTGGTTTTTCGCTATTAGCTTGAACTTCTACTTCATAAGTTGCTGGAGTCATTAAATACATACTACAAATAAATCCATCAGTATATGTAGCCATACCAAGAGTTTCCCATGCTGAAGTTGTTGCACCTACAGTATATTCAAATTGAGTGTAAGCAGCTTCTTGTGGAGCACCTTCTGCGTCGTAAGAGACTGCAACAGCTGTGTATTTACCAGCATCAGCAAGAGCGAAACGAGCTGTACCAGCAGCTGTCAATTCTACTGATTCGATTGAACCGTTTAGGATACCAGCGAGAACGCCATTGATATCTTCAGAAGCAGCCATACCTACTTTTACAGAAGCTACGTCAGCACCCATAGATACGTTCAAGTCAGCAAATGCATTGTCTTTAGGATCAGTGAAGCGACCAGCATATTCAACAGCTACTGAGTAGTCCTTAATAACTACACCTGGGAATACGATAGTTACATAACCATCTTCTTGAGTGTGGTTCCAACCACCAACACCGTCCATGTAATACATAGGAGCGAGTTGAACTACAGCTGGAAGACCATTTTCTTGATAGCTTTGAACTGCATTGTAAGTCCAGCTGTCTTCAGTTGCTAAAGCAGAGAAGTGAGCAGGGTGAAGCAATTGTACTTCTGCATTATAAGAAGGATTGTTCCAACCAGTGTTAAATGGTTCGAAGTAAACGAGACCATCTTTTGTGATGTTTTCACCAGCAAATGTAGAATTCTTTTGAAGAATGCTGAAATACAAGTATTCATCAGTATTTTCCCAAGGACCACCCCAATAACCATCATCATCAACTTTAAGAGCTTCGTGGAATGGTTTCACGAGACGGAATTGAGCTGGGTTAAGCTCATTTTGTTGAACTTCTACTTGATAAGTATCATAGAAGAAGAAAGCATCACTAAATGTAGCGTAACCAAGAGATTTCCATGGTTCAGGAATACCAGCAGAGAAAGCATAAGCATTACCACCATAAGCAGAAGCTAAAGTTGGATCAACTGAAAGTGTGATATCTTCAAAGTTGTAACCAAGTTTTTCTGCATCGTAAGCAATTGTGATGTCAGCTGCTTGAGCACCATCAGCAAATGTTACTGTTTCAGGGAAAGTGAATACACCAGCTTCATCAGTAGTTTCTACTTGCAAAGCAATTGTTTGTTCACCTACTGTATCAGTACGTAAAATTTGCACATTGAAAACCGAATCTTCCATGCTCAAATTGACTTGAGTAGGCAATGTGCTTGGGAAATACACACCTTTATCAGGAGTAGCAGGAGTGTATTCTACCTCTTCGGTACACGCAGAGAATGCAAACAAGCAAACCAACGCACCTAATATAAGATTAATTTTTTTCATAATTTTTCTCTTTTTTCAATTTAAGTAATTTACTCAAATATTATTGACCTACCCAAGGAGTATAAGCATCTGTTGGGTCTGGGTTTTCGTAACCTTTAAGAGCCGAGTTGTTGTTTTCTTCAGTAATAACGATACTGATGTTCATCCAAGCTGGGCGACCGTTAGTGTTGAAACGAGATGCATCTTGGTGGTTAGTACCTGCATAACCGCGAGTAACTGATTTGTTAAGACGTTTGTAGTCGAAGAAAATATGACCTTCACCCCAAAGTTCTACACCTTTTTGGAAGATGATTTCGTCGATAAGTTCTTCTTTAGATGTAGCACGGCATACATAGTTAGCATCGCGATAAGTAGTCATGAATGCTGAGAGGAGTTCAGAGCTACCAGTAAGTTGAGCTTCTGCTTCTGCTTCGATGAAGTACATTTCTTCAACACGCATCAAAGGATAAGCCGATACAGCACCTTCGTTAGGAGTTTTGTATGCACCGTTAGCAGGACGGAATTTCAATGAACCATAAACTGGAGTAGCTTCAGCATAGTCAGCTTTCAACCAAGCTTCTTTACCAGCGAGAGCGCCATCAGCAGGAGCTTTCCACATAAGTTTACGGAAGTCAGTGTCTGACATACGGTTGTACATAGAAGCGTCAATCATATTGAATGCACCAGCAGATGCGTAACCGAAGTCTGTTTCGTTTGACATCCAAGAAGTCCAGTTGATAATACCAGTTTTCACACAGTCATCTTCAGCAACCATTTGAGAACCCCACATCCAAGCTGAGAGAGTATTGAAACCATTAGTTGTGCTTAGGCATGCATCTTTTGACATAGGAGAGCCACCGATGTTGATAGCTTTGCGAGCGTTTTCTTTAGCCAAAGTGAAGTATTCAGCTGATTCAGGAGAATTTCCTTCTCCAGCGAGCCACATGTAGCAACGAGCTTTCAAACCATATACACAAGCAAGGTTAGGAAGAGCCTTGTTGCCATTGAATGGAGAGTAAGCGATATATTGCTCTGCTTTATTCAAGTCGCCAAGAATAAATTCAGCCATTTCTTCACGAGTAGCACGAGGGTTATTACGAGCATCAGCTTCAGTCATACCTTCTTTTACGATGGGCACTGTAAGGTTAGTTACATCGTTACCTGAAGGGTTAATGCCTGAAGTAACATCGTTAGGCAAAAATTCAAACATTTGAGCCATGTCAAGGTAATACATTGCACGGAATGCAAGACCATTACCAAGCATACCTAATTGATTTTGGTTAGCTGTTTCTTCGTTAATAGCAGCGATTAGGTTGTTAGTAGTTTGAATACTCTTCCAATAGAAGTTCCAAATATATTGAGGACGACGGCCGTTATTGCTTTGACCTTGGTTAGTTGCCCAAGGAGCAAACCAGTCATAACCTGATGCTACAACAGCAAAGTCAGTAGTCATCACGTCGCGAATGTGCATCATCGCACCGTAACCCCACTCATAGTGGTCTTCGGCGAGTGAAAGTGGAGTGTTGAGATAAGCTGGCATCGCCCAAACCAAAGCCTCAGTAGCCTTTGATGAAGCACCAAGCTGATCCTCAGTAGCACCACTAGTAGGGAAAGTTTCTTCGATACAACCAGTTGTCATCAACGAAGATGCTGCAATACCGAGCCCTACAAATAATGTTGATATTTTAGTTTTCATATTTAGCATTTTTTTTTATTTTAAACAATTAAGTTTAGAATGTCAATGACAAACCACCAGAGATTGTGCGAATAGGAGCGTAGTAGCTGCTTGTTGCACCACCAGAGATAGATTGACGTGGGTCAAGACCTTGACGTTGTGACCATACCCATACATTATCAGCTGATACATAGAAACGAACTTTGTCCATACCAGCTTTGCGAGTTACAGCCAATGGCAATGTGTAACCAAAGTTGATATTGTTCAAGCTGAGGTAAGAAGCGTCAGTCAAGAAACGGTCAGAAGTTGAAGCTGTATATTCGTCACCAAATACGAAACGAGGAATATCAGAACCTTGGTTAGTAGTTGACCATGCATTCAACAAGTCAGCGTGGAAGTTGCGACCTTTGCTTGATGATGTTGGAGAAGACATGAAACCAGCGTAGTCACCGTCATATACTTGACCACCAATTTGGTAAGAGAAATCCACTGAAAGGTCGAAACCTTTGTAGTTAAGAGTAGTACCGAAACCACCATAAACATCAGGAAGAGCAGTACCGCAGAGGTAGTAGTCAGCTTCAGAATATTTGTCAGTTGTTACGCGGATGTCGTTACCTTCTTCATCTTTACTGTTTTTATACCACAAAGAATTACCATTTTCGTCGATACCAGCGAATTTACGCATGCGAAGAGTGTAAAGTGAAATACCTTCACCATAGTAGTAGCTACCGCTTGAGTAACCTTCTACACCATCACACTCCATTGTGCGACGTTCTTCAGGAAGATAAGTAATTTTGTTTTTGTAGTGAGTCAAGTTAGCACGGAGTGTCCAAGAGAAATCGCGAGTTACGATAGGAGTACCTTCGAGTTCAAGTTCAACACCTTGGTTGCGCATGTCACCTACGTTAGCATAGTAAGAAGTGTAACCAAATGAAGGTGGCAATGGGAATGAGAACAACATGTCAGTTGTTTTGCGATAGAAGTATTCTACAGTACCGCTGAAACGACCATTCCACATACCGAAGTCAATACCAGTATTGAAGTTACCTTGAGTTTCCCAAGTGATGTCTTTGTTACCCATCATTGAAGGAACAGCAGCAGGGTTACCATTAGAGTTAACGATATCGAATGTATTTACATAGAGGTAGTTACCGATGTTATCGTTACCTTGTGAACCATAAGATGCTTTAAGTTTCAAAAGGTCAATCCATTCAGCTGTCATAAATTCTTCTCTTGCGATATTCCAAGCAGCACCAGCTGACCAGAAGTTACCCCAACGGTTTTCTGGATGGAAGCGAGAAGAAGCATCGCGACGGAATGAAGCAGAAGCGAAGTATTTACTATCGTAGTCATATTGAGCACGACCGAAGTAACCTTCTGTGTTATATTGAGTAGTGTAAGAGATAGAACCGTTTTCAGAGATACCACCTGCCAACTCGATGTTGTTAGGATCTAAGAAATTAGTCTTAGAAGCATAGAGGTAGTAGTAATCACGGTTGTAGTATTCATGACCGATCATTACGTCAACATTGCTCTTGCCAAATTGACGGCCCCAAGTCAACAATTGTTGGTGGTTTTGAGCAACCGAACGAGTATGATATTTGTAAGACATACCGTTTGAAGAAGCATATTGACCATAATATGGGTTAGTAAACGCATTTTGACGAGTTTCGTCAACTGTTACACCAGAGTTCCAAGTAAATTTGAAATCTTTGAGGAATTTAACTTCGAAGAAACCATTTGCAGTGAATGCGTTACCTTCGTAATTGTCAGTATCAAGTACGTTAGTGATGTATGGGTTAGCACCTGAAAGGAACATACGTTGGCTACCACCGTTTTTACCATCACCGAAGTCATACATTGTGAAGCCGTTACCATCTTTCATGATGTTACCTTGAGCATCACGAATGAAAAGAGGATAGATAGGAGCTACTTGAGTTGCATAAGCAAAGATGTTACCAGAAGAGTTTGAAGAACCATCTTCACCAAGTGAGTTAGCATCGAAGTGAGAGTAACTCATGTTACCACCAACTTTCAACCAGTTTTTAACTTGGTAGTCAGCTTTCATACGACCAGTGAAACGTTGGTAGTCAGAATTTGCTGCGATACCTTCATTGTCAAGGTAGTTAACAGATGCGAAGAAAGATGAACGATCAGTACCACCGTTTACTGATACATTGTATTCTTGACGGAGGCTGTTTTTGTAAGCATTGTCCATCCAGCTATCAGGCATCAACATATAGTCAGTACCCTTATAGTTTACTACGTTACCAAGAGTAGCGTTAGGGTTAAGTTTACCATTTGTACCGATAAGGAATTGACCTTCAGGAACGTTGTAAACATTGTAACCAAGACCATAAGAACCGTTGCCTACCATAGCAGTGTTAGCTTGAACGTGAGCAGCTGCGTCGCTCATACCAAGAGTATTAGTAAAGTAACCTTTCAAAGCACCATAATACATTTCGTAGTATTGAGCTGGATCTTTGATAGTGTTGTAGTCTTGAGTTGCGCGA
Organism: Muribaculaceae bacterium; assembly: GCA_017559355.1. Classification (GTDB taxonomy): domain Bacteria; phylum Bacteroidota; class Bacteroidia; order Bacteroidales; family Muribaculaceae; genus RGIG4079. The sequence goes on along the minus strand of JAFYSL010000086.1, from coordinate 36,640 downwards.
GTGTTACCACCCCATTTAGCATCAAAAGATACTTTAGCATCACCTTGTTTACCTCTTTTAGTAGTAATCACGATAACACCATTAGCACCACGAGAACCATAAAGAGCATTTGAAGCAGCGTCTTTCAATACAGTCATTGACTCGATATCTTGAGCAGAAATGTTGTTCAAGTCGCCGTCATAAGGAGCACCATCGACAATGTACAATGGAGCAGAACCTGCGTTGATTGAAGAGATACCACGGATGCGGATTGTAGGAGAAGTAGCACCAGGTTGACCAGATGCATTGTTCATTTGCACACCCGAAACTTTACCGTTCAATGCATTAACAGCATTTGAAGATTGTACCTTGTTGATGTCATCAGCTTTTACCACTGCAGCCGAACCAGTATAGGTTGACTTTTTAGCAGTACCATAAGCAACTACCATCACTTCATCGAGATTGTTTTCAGAGTTTGTCAACTCGATACGCATGTCGCCTGAAGTAATTGCAACTTGCTTAGTAACCATACCAACGTAAGATACGTTTAACATTGTCACTTTTGAGGGAACTTCGAGAGTAAACTTACCATCGATGTCGGTTGCTACACCATTACCCCCACCTACCGGAAGAATAGTAGCGCCAGGAAGTGGCTCTTGGTCTCCGGCGTACACGACAGTACCCTTCACTGTGCGAGTCTGAGCTGACGCGCAAAGGCTAATTGAAAGGACTGCCACAAGCAATAGAAACAGCTTTTTCATAAATTAATAATTAATTAAACATAGAATAATTGTTATTATTTTTTATTTTTTCTCTCTTTTTTGTTTCAGTATATCACACTGCAATATACCTTACAATTTGCAAAGGTAATATAAAATCTCTAATATTAAACAAATATTGAAACTTTTTCTTCGGCTTTAACATTTAACATATTGAAATTTTATAAGCATTTTGCATTCATTTTGCTTATTTTAAGCACATTTTAACAACAAAAAAGACAAAAAGAAATATTATTTCAATCAGATTGACCTAACTCACTAAAATATCCTTCTTCTATCAAATGCTCAATTTTATTAACATTCACACACTATTTATATATACATATATCTTTAATCATAGAATAATACCCACTAAAAAAGCAACGCAAAACTTGCAAATAATCATCTTTTGGCATTTTTGCTCTCATTTTTTCATTTTTACAGCAATTTTATTTGCTTTTTGTCAATTAAAAATATAAATTTGCAACCAAATTAATACATAACAATTATGAACAACCTATCAATTCAATCTATTTATAACTTCTACCCCCTGCTATCAGCAGAGGTCGTCGTCATTTTTGATTGATTTAGGTGGGATTTTTAAGTCAAACATATTACACATTAATTATATACAAACATATACTAAAACCTCCCCACCATGCAAAACGCAAACGGGAGGTTTTTGTAATTAAAAAACGGAGGACTATTTTATGAGTAAACCACTCAGAAGTGCAGCAAGCACTCAAGGACGAAGAATGGCTGGCGCCCGTGCTCTATGGCGTGCCAATGGTATGAAAGAGGAACAAATAGGCAAACCAATTATTGCTGTGGTCAATTCCTTCACTCAATTCGTACCTGGTCACACACATCTTCACGAAATAGGTCAAATCGTAAAGGCTGAAATAGAAAAACTCGGTTGCTTTGCTGCCGAATTCAATACAATTGCAATTGACGATGGTATCGCGATGGGACATGATGGTATGCTTTACTCCCTACCCTCTCGCGATCTCATTGCCGACTCGGTAGAATATATGGTAAATGCACACAAAGCCGATGCTATGGTATGCATCTCTAACTGCGACAAGGTTACTCCAGGTATGCTCATGGCTGCCATGCGTTTGAACATTCCTGCAATCTTCGTATCAGGAGGTCCGATGGAGGCTGGTCGTCTCGGCGATCGCGCTCTCGACCTCATTGATATCATGATTGACGCCGCCGATGATAGCGTTGATGATGATACTGTAACTAAGCTTGAACAACGTGGCTGTCCTACATGTGGTTCTTGTTCGGGTATGTTCACTGCCAACTCAATGAATTCACTCAACGAAGCTATCGGTTTGGCACTCCCCGGCAACGGAACAATTGTAGCAACTCATGCTAATCGCACCGAACTCTTCAAAAAAGCAGCACAACAAATCGTAAAAAATACATTTGCGTACTACTACGATGACGATGAAAGCGTGTTGCCACGCAATATTGCTACTCGTGAAGCAATGCTCAACGCAATGACTCTTGACATTGCAATGGGTGGTTCAACTAACACTGTGCTACACCTTCTTGCCATAGCTCACGAAGCTGAAGCAGAATTTAACATGGACGACATTGATGCTCTTTCACGCAAAACTCCTGTGTTGTGTAAAGTTGCACCTAACTCAAAATATCACATTCAAGATGTAAACCGTGCTGGTGGTATTATTTCAATCATGAAAGTACTTGCCGACGAAGGCATTATTGACACAACAGTAAAACGCGTTGATGGTCTCACCCTCGGTGATGCTATAGAAAAATATGCTATCGGTGGCAAAAATTATGATGCTGAAGCCGAAGCAATGTGGAAAAGCGCTCCTGGCGAAAAGAAAAACATCGTGCTCGGTTCTCAAAACTGCACCTACGAAACACTTGATACTGATCGCGAAAAGGGTTGTATCCGTGACTTCGAACACGCATACGTTAAAGATGGTGGTCTTGCTGTACTTCGTGGCAATATCGCATTTGATGGTTGCGTAGTAAAAACTGCAGGTGTAGATGAAAGCATTTTCCACTTCCGTGGACCTGCAAAGGTATTTGAATCACAAGAAGATGCAGTTGAAGGTATCCTTCGCGACAAAGTTGTTGCTGGCGACGTGGTTGTTATTACCCACGAAGGTCCTAAAGGAGGCCCTGGCATGCAAGAAATGCTTTACCCAACAAGCTATATTAAGAGCAAACACCTTGGTAAAGAGTGTGCCCTCATCACCGATGGTCGTTTCTCTGGTGGCACATCAGGATTGTCAATCGGTCACATCTCTCCCGAAGCAGCGGCTGGTGGAAATATTGGGCTCGTGCGCGATGGTGATATCATCGACATCAACATCCCTCAACGATCTATCAGTGTAGAGGTTAGCGATGAAGAGCTCGCAAATCGCCGCAAAGAGGAAGAAGCTCGTGGTAAAGAAGCATTCACTCCTCGCAGTCGCGATCGCGTAATCTCAAAAGCATTACGTGCCTATGCTTCAATGGTTACATCAGCCGACAAAGGGGGCGTAAGAGATGATTTCTAAATTAAGAATTGAAATTTGAGAATCGAAAATTCATAACAATTACAATATATGGCAGAAAAAATAACAGGTGCCGAAGCGTTAATAAAATCGCTTATTGCCGAAGGAGTTGACCTTGTTTTTGGCTACCCTGGTGGCGCGATTATCCCTGTATATGACAAACTTTATGATTATACCGATCAACTAAAACATATTCTCGTTCGTCACGAACAAGGTGCAACTCACGCAGCGCAAGGTTATGCACGTGTAACTGGTCGCCCAGGTGTAGTTATCGTAACATCTGGTCCTGCAGCAACAAATGTAATTACTGGCGTAAGTGATGCATTAATGGATAGCACTCCATTGGTTGTTATCACAGGGCAAGTTGCTTCATCATTCCTCGGCAGCGATGCTTTCCAAGAAACCGACGTGGTAGGTATTACTCAACCTATTACAAAATGGGCTGTACAAATTCGCCGTGCCGAAGATATACCCGCAGCAGTAGCTCGTGCATTTTATATTGCTAACTCTGGCCGTCCTGGTCCCGTAGTGCTCGACATCGCAAAAGATGCTCAAAACGGACTTGTTGAGTGGAGCCATAAGAAATGTGACTACATTCGCAGCTATATCCCTTATCCCAAAATCAATGATACTGACCTTCAAAAGGTTGCCGACATGATTAATGCGGCTGAACGCCCAATGATCATTTCGGGACATGGTGTTATGATTTCGGGTGCAGAAAAAGAGCTTGCTGCCGTAGCCGAAAAAGCAAACATCCCTGTTGCCTCTACCCTCTTAGGCCTTTCTACAATGCCAAGCAGTCACCCTCTTTATAAAGGTATGCTCGGTATGCACGGAAATATCGGCCCCAATATTAATACAAATCGTTGCGATGTATTGGTTGCCATAGGTATGCGTTTCGACGACCGCGTCACAGGCGATACCTCTAAATATGCTCGTCAAGCAAAAATCGTACATATTGACATCGACTCATCTGAATTTGACAAAAATATCAAGACCGATGCCACTATTCATGGAGACGCTCGTGAGGTACTTGAAAAACTTTTACCTCTCATCAAACCTGCTGACCATAGCGAATGGCTCAAAACATTTGACAAGTGCGATGAAGCAGAGCAAGAAAAAGTTGTAAAACGCGAAGTTTATCGCACAGAAGGTCCTATGACAATGGGTGAAGTGGTAAACAAAGTTTCAACTGCCACTGGCGATCGCGCCGTATTGGTTACCGATGTAGGTCAAAACCAAATGTTCTCTTCTCGCTACTTCCGTTATACCGATCCAAAAAGTATTCTCACTTCAGGAGGTCTTGGCACAATGGGATTCGGATTACCTGCTGCTATCGGAGCTAAAATGGGTGCACCCGAACGCACTGTATGCTTCTTCACTGGCGATGGTGGACTTCAAATGACTATACAAGAACTCGGTACTATTATGGAATATGGCACCGATGTAAAAATTATACTTCTCAACAATAATTTCCTTGGCAATGTGCGTCAATGGCAAGAGTTGTTCTTCCAATGCCGTTTCTCACAGACTCCAATGGTTAACCCCGATTTTGTAGCAATAGCAAATGCTTATGGCATCGCAGCCGAAAATGTGGAAACTCGCGAACAACTAGACGATGCAATTGCTCGCATGCTTAACCACAAGGGTGCTTATATGCTCAATGTGAATATTGACTACACCGACATGATTTTCCCAATGACACCTCCTGGAGCTGGTGTCGACACAATCATGCTCAATGCCACTGAGATGTATCAAAACGACTAAAAACATTGTATCCAATGGAAAAACAATTATTTACAGTTACCGTATTTTCTGAGAACCAGGTTGGATTGCTCAACCAGATTTCAATCATATACACTCGCCGTTGCCTCAACATCGAGAGCCTATCGGTGAGTCCATCATCAATCGAAGGTATCCACAAATTCACCATTACCACATGGAGCGATCGTGCAACAATGGAAAAGGTGGTAAAACAAATCGAAAAACGCATTGATGTATTAAAATCATTCCTTTACACCGATGATGAGATTGTATATCAAGAAATTGCGCTCTACAAAGTACCTACTGAGCAGCTTCTCAATGAAACAAATCTCGAAGCAATCATTCGCCGACACAATGCTCGCATTCTTGAAATCACCAAAGAATACACCGTGATAGAGAAATCGGGACATTCCGACGAAACCGAAGCTCTCTTTGATGAGTTGAAACACTACGACATTCGTCAATTTGTGCGCAGCGGTCGCGTAGCAATCACTAAATCACCCGAGGAATATGTAACAATGTTCCTTGAAGAACAGGCTCGCCGTGCCGAAGAACTAAATTAATACGTATGAGCGCACCAAAAGAATATACACATAAATATTTCCTTACGGCTGGTGAGTGTAACGCACAACAACAAATGCCCATTACTCTCATTGCTCAACGAGTGATAGAGGTTGCCACCGAGCATGCCAATATCCTCGGCGTGGGATATGCCGACCTCATCAAGTCAAACGTGGGTTGGGTATTGAGTCGTCTTTCTATCGAAATGACTCGTTACCCAAAAATGAATGAAGAATATAGTTTAACCACTTGGATTGAAGGATTTAATCGACTCTATTCAGAGCGTAATATGGAAATCCAAGATGGCAATGGCGTAGCAATAGGATATGCGCGCACTATATGGGTAGCAATTGACATGGAAACACGTCGTCCAAGCGACCTCACAAGCATCTCATGGCTTGCTGAAACCATAAGCGACCGTCCATGCCCTATCGCCAAACAAAGCAGATTGATGCCTGTGAAACCCGAAGAAGCAACTCTATCGGCACAACACCGTTTCAAGGTGAGCGATATCGACTTTAATCGTCATGTCAATAGCGTGAGATATATGGATGCATTCCTTGACCAATGGGACTTGGAACAATTCGACAAAAACGAAATTGCTCGTTTTGAAATTCAATATCTCCACGAAACATTCTTTGGCGACAAGGCTTATATATCTACAAAGCAAGTTGAAAATATCGCCGAAACAGAGATATTAGTCAACGACACAGCAAATTGTAGAGCAAAAATTGAATTCAAACCCAAAAATTGACACAAAAATTAAAAATTTCATTACATTTTGTTGCTAATTTGCGAGAAATAATATAAATTTGCAACAAAATCATAACTAACAATATTCAATTATGGCAAAAATGAATTTTGGCGGAGTTGAAGAGAACGTAATCCTCCGCGAAGAATTTCCTTTGGAAAAAGCTCGTGAAATCCTTAAAGATGAAACTATAGCAGTAATCGGTTACGGTGTGCAAGGTCCTGGTCAAAGTATGAACCTTCGCGACAATGGTTTTAACGTAATCGTTGGTCAACGTCAAGGTAAAACTTTCGACAAAGCAATCGCTGATGGTTGGGTTCCTGGCGAAACACTTTTCAGCATCGAAGAAGCTTGCGAAAAAGGTACTATTATTATGTGTCTTCTTTCTGACGCTGCTGTAATGTCAGTATGGCCTACAATCAAAGGCTACCTCACTCCAGGCAAAGCGCTCTACTTCTCTCACGGTTTTGCTCTCACATGGAGCGATCGCACAGGTGTAGTTCCTCCTGCTGATGTTGACGTTATCCTCGTTGCTCCTAAAGGTTCTGGTACATCATTGCGTACAATGTTCCTTGAAGGTCGCGGTTTGAACTCTTCTTACGCTGTATCACAAGACGTTACTGGTCGCGCTACTGACCGCGCTCTTGCTCTCGGTATCGGTATTGGTTCTGGTTACCTCTTCGAAACTACTATCGAACGCGAAGCAACTTCTGACCTCACAGGTGAACGTGGTTCATTGATGGGTGCTATCCAAGGTTTGTTGCTTGCTCAATACGAAGTGCTCCGTGAAAATGGTCACACTCCATCTGAAGCATTCAACGAAACAGTTGAAGAATTGACTCAATCATTGATGCCTCTCTTCGCTAAGAATGGTATGGACTGGATGTATGCTAACTGCTCTACTACAGCGCAACGTGGTGCTCTTGACTGGATGGGCCCATTCCACGATGCTATCAAACCAGTTGTTCAACAACTTTACAATAGCGTAAAAACTGGTAACGAAGCTCAAATCTCTATCGACAGCAACTCACAACCCGACTATCGCGAAAAACTCGAAGAAGAACTCAAAGCTCTTCGTGAAAGCGAAATGTGGCAAACAGCAGTTACTGTTCGCAAACTTCGTCCTGAAAACAACTAAAAAATCGTTTTAATATATAATCTACAATCATTCAGAGATATATTAATGTGAAGTGCGAAGCTCGGTATGAGTCTCGCACTTTTTTTTGTATTTTTTCATTCAAAACATTTGATAAAAAAGAAATAATATATACCTTTGTCGATGTAATGGTGTGGATACCCTTCCGGGTCACTCCACTTAATAGGGAATCAGGTGTAATTCCTGGACAGTCCCCGCTGCTGTGAGTTTCATTATCACTCACCGACATTCACAACCTGCCACTGAGGCGAAAGACCTTGGGAAGGCGTCGGGATGAGGAAACGAGTCAGAAGACCTGCCACTACATTTATTTTCAATAGCTTACGAGGTATGAGCTTTGAAGAATCAAGACATGTAGTTTAGCATCAGTCTTCTTTTTCATTTGTTTCTACCACCTATGTCATAGGTGTGTCTGCATTTTAGGCTTGATATAAATATCGCCTCGAAGCTATTTTGATTAATGACATAAATTATTTATCAAAATGGTGAGGCATATATTTATATCCGCAATTTTCTTTTCTATGCCCTTTATTTCATGGGCTAACAACGAGTATGACTTTGAGCACGAAGATTCTGCTTATTCCCTCAACGAAGTACAAGTTACTGCACAATCCTATAAAGAAGTAATTCCTGCTCAGACCCTCCAAGGACAGCAATTTGAAGCGCTACGTTCTCATAGCGTTGCCGATGCTCTACGCTATTTCTCAGGTGTTCAGATTAAAGACTATGGTGGTGTTGGAGGCATAAAGACCGTCGACATTCGCAGTATGGGAACTAACCATATGGGTGTTTTTTATGATGGCATCCAACTTGGCAATGCTCAAAACGGGCAGATTGATCTCGGCAAGTTCTCTCTCGATAATATCGAAGAAATATCGCTATATAACGGGCAGAAAAGCGACATTTTTCAGCCAGCAAGAGATTTCGGCTCGGCAGGCACTCTCTATTTAAGAACCAAAAGACCTACTTTTGCAGACACTAAGCATTACAACGTTAAAGCAATATTTCGCACAGGCTCTTTCGGTTTGGCAAATCCATCTATTTTATATGAGCAAAAATTAAGCGAAAACATCAATCTATCACTTAACGCTGAATATATTTATGCCAATGGGAAATATAAATTCAGATACAAGAAAGTTTTCAGTGACGGCACTATTGCGTGGGACACAACCGCAGTACGACAAAACGGAGATATTGAATCGCTTCGATTGGAAGGAGGGCTATTCGGTCGGTTAAATTCCGGACAATGGAATCTGAAATTCTATTATTATGACTCAGAAAAAGGCATTCCTGGTGCCATAGTCAATAATGTATGGAAAAATTCACAACGCCAATGGGATAGGAACTTCTTTACACAAGGAAGTTTTCAAAAAAAGTTGACAGATAAGTATGAGATTCTCGTAAATGCCAAATATGCTCGGGATTTTATGCGCTATCTGAATCCCGACACTACGTTAATGTACCTTGACAATAAATTTTGGCAAGACGAAATTTATGTTTCGGTCGCTAATAAATATTCTATTTGCAAGAATTGGGACACAAATCTTTCTATTGACTATCAATGGAATACTCTTGACGCAACGCTTACTAACTTTGCCTACCCCACCCGCAACACTTTGCTTGTTGCATTGGCTACAAGTTTTCAATGGAATGGGATAAAAACTATGGCAAGCGTTTTGGGGACTTTTGTGTCGGACAAAAGCATAGTATCGTCAGGAACTGGGAGCAATACCGACATCTTCAATCAGCGAAATGAAGTTACTCCTGCCTTATTCATGTCATATCAACCTTATATCGAATTCCCTCTAAACTTTAGGGCTTTCTATAAGCGTATATTTCGCATGCCCACTTTCAACGACCTTTATTATACCGACATTGGCAATGCTAATCTCAATCCCGAATTTGTTGACCAATACAATATAGGTGTGCAATATTCCAAACGGTTTGACGGTTTTATCAGTCGTGTGTTGTTGAAGTCAGATGCATATTACAACAATGTTACCGACAAGATTATTGCTGTACCTAAAGGCACCGGGCAATATCGTTGGATGATGATGAACATCGGCAAAGTGAAAATCAGAGGTATTGATGTGAACGCGCAATCGGATTTTCGTCTTTTCAAAGATGCAAAATTGAGTCTGAATCTAAATTATACCTATCAGAAAGCCCAAGACTATTCCGACCCAACCGACAACGACCCCGAATCCGGAACGTATAAAGGACAGATTGCATATATCCCTTGGCATAGCGGTTCGGCGGTTGCTAGAGCAAATTGGAAAGACTTTAATTTAAATTACAGTTTCATATATGTCGGTGAACGCTACCACAACTCTTCAAATATTAGAGCAAACTATGAGCAACCGTGGTACACTCACGATCTATCGGGCAGTTACCGCTTCATATTTAACAACATGCAACTTACTGCGACTTTGGAAGTGAACAACTTGCTAAACCAATATTATGATGTGATACAGAATTATCCTATGCCTGGTCGCAATTATAAATTCATCTTAAAATTCGAAATATGAAAAAATTTACCTATCTCTTATTCGCGATGTTATTATTCACGGCTTGCCGAGAGGATGATGAGATTTTCATCCCCGAAAGTATTAATGTATCAAACCCTGAATTCACAAGTATAACTGGTTTTTATTTGCTCAACGAGGGAAACATGGGGAGCAATAAGAGCACACTCGACTATTACGATTGCACTACGGGAGTATATACTCGTAATATCTATGGCAACGCTAATCCCGATGTTCCCAAAGAAATGGGTGACGTTGGCAATGATATTGCAATTTATGGAAATCGCTTGTACGCTGTCATTAACTGTTCAAACAAAGTAGAAGTAATGGATGTAGCAACGGCAAAGCGTATTGGGCAAATTGATATTCCCAACTGCCGATACATTAAATTTCACAAAGGATATACCTATGTTACCTCTTACGCCGGTCCTGTTGAGATTAATCCCGATTATCAACAGATTGGTTATGTTGCAAAAGTTGATACTGCATCGTTGGAAGTTGTCGACCGTTGTTTGGTTGGGTTTCAACCCGATGGCATAGAGATAATGGGCGACAAAATTTATGTAGCCAACTCAGGCGGTTATATAGTACCGAATTACGAAAACACAGTTTCGGTTATCGATATCAATACTTTTGAAGAAGTGGAACAAATTGAGGTTGCAGTAAACCTACATTATGTTGTGGCCGACAACCACGGTTGCCTGTGGATATCTTCAAGAGGGGATTATTACGAGACCTCTTCACGTTTATATTGCTATGATGTTCGTAAAAAACGTATGGTTACCTCACTAGATGTGCCAGTTTCGGATATGTGCATCCAAGGCGATTCCATATATGTGGTTAGTGCTGGGTGGAGTCATATTACATCGTCATATAATGTAACATACTCTATCGTTGATGTCAATCTCAAGACTAAAGTTACTGATAATTTTATTACCGATGGCACTGATGCTAAAATCAAAATGCCATATGGTATAGCCGTAAACCCAATTACAAAGGAAATATATGTAACTGATGCAAAAAACTATGTCAATCCAGGCACACTATACTGTTTTGACAACGATGGCAAGTTAAAATGGAGTGTTCGCACTGGAGATATCCCTGCACACTTCGCATTTGTAGGAGAACAAACAATACAAAATGAACAATAAAATTTTATGCGTATGAAAAAATTCACATTAGCATTAGGTGTGATTGCTATTACCTTTTCGGCTAAGGCAAACAGCCCTTATATCACCAAAGTGTATGATTTCTTGCCAGCACCAGGGCAGTTTATCAACACAATGCCCGAATATGAGGAAGGTGATACCAAGACTACTATTTTAACTAAAGTTGAAGAACAAATTTGTGGCAACGATGACGACGGAGCAACTCCCGGTATGATTTCGCTCGGAGCATATGGTGGTTATGTCGTGTTTGGTTTTGACCATCCAGTTGTCAATGTTACCAATGAATATGATTTCAAGATTTATGGAAATGCGTTTAAATCAAACCAAGCATCTGATGGTGGCAGTTGTGAACCAGGCATCGTAATGGTGAGTCAAGATATAAACGAAAATGGGTTGCCCGATGACGAATGGTACGAACTTGCAGGAAGTGAATATGCAAAATCTGAAACCATACGAAAATATAAAATCACTTACACCAAACCTGATGATGACAGAGCAATAGGTGCCGATCCCGACCCCAACAATAAATATGTATGCGATCGCACTTATATTAAGTGGGTAGATAATCAAAACGAAACTGGATATGTGACGCGCAACGTTTATCACCGACAATCTTATTGGCCCTTGTGGATAGAAGATACCGAAATTTCATTTGAAGGCACTCTTCTTGCTGATAATGCTTATGACCAAAGTGGAAATGGTTCTTATTTTGTTCTGAAATTTTACGATTGGGGATATGTTGATAATCAACCAAATACTGAAGACCCTGGATTCAAGATTGATTGGGCCGTTGATGCCGATGGGAATTCCGTTACACTCTCTCATATTGATTTCATAAAGGTATATAGCGCTATAAACCAACATTGTGGTTGGATTGGAGAAACATCTACCGAAGTTTGTGGTGGTGAAGACCTACACCCTAATGCAGTGGTTTCTTCTGGCATTGAGAATGTGACATTTGATAGTGATGCCCCAATAGAATATTACAATCTACAAGGCATTAAGGTTGAGAACCCTAAAATCGGAATTTTTATCAAGAAACAAGGTAGGAAAACATCTAAAATCATTTTATAAACTCATAAAACATTACAACAATGAGAACGCTTTCTTTTCTAATGGCATTTATTGCTACTGCATTTATGAGTATGGCACAATACTCTAATGGCACATTCCTATTAACCGAAGGACAACTCGGCACATCTACTGGTGGCCTATTTTGGTTAAATTCTGAAAATAACACTTTCAGTTCATCATCAGTATCACAATCAACATTTGGCGAAACATCGCAATTTGCAACAATCTACAGGGATAAGATTTTTGTAACTTCTAAACAAGCTGGCTACTATGGTGGTGGGCTCTTTACAATAGCCAATGCTAAAACAACTCAAAGCCAAGCAACTTTCAGTTCTTTGTCAGACGATGGTCATAACTATGACGGACGTGCGTTTTGTGGAATTGACGAAACTAAAGGTTACTTGGGGACATCAAATGGCATCTTTGTGATTGACATAATCGGCAATGAAGTTATCAAATTTATAGATGGAACAGAATGTGGTTATGAACCAGGTGAAGTCATTAATGGTGGTTATTATCAATATGATGTTTATGGACATCAAATTGGGTCAATGGTTAGAGTGGGCAATTTTGTATTTGCATCACAACAAAATCGTGGAATTCATGTAATAGATATTAAAACCGACGAAATCGTCTATACTATTTCAGAATATTTTGATTTGACTGCAGATGATGGAGGTGAAGGGCCTAAAGCATTAGACGGTTCTTTTGGCGAATTGGCTCTCTCAAAAGACGGAATGCTCTGGACTACAATTTGCGACTATGAAAACTACTCCTACGAGCATCATCCCGAACAAAACAAATTAGTACTTGTAGACCCTTATATTTGTGAAGCAATAGCATTACCTATCGAAAGTAAAATATCAGTGGCTTGGTCAACATGGCGATATGGTATGATGCAAGCCTGCAATTACACAAACCGAATTATGTGGAAAGATGTTTGTTATACCGAATGGGATTGGAACACATTCGAACAAATATCAGTAGGGAAACCACAAATTTGCTATTACGACATAGACAATGGCGAAGAAGGTGTGTTTGTTGACGTATCAGAAATCAACCCCAATTATTCAATTTATGCAGGATTTAGCATTGACCCAGAAACCGATAATGTGTATATTCCAGTATCAAGCAATGCTGGCTACGGACCTTGGTATTTATTGGTATTTAATCCTCAAGGAGAACTTATCGGCGAGCCTATTTCTATCCCGATTGGTGATTGGAGCGACTATCCAGCAATGGTTTTATTTACCGACGACTATGCTCCTGAATTTAATATAGAAGACACGCAAATTCTTAAGAAAGGGATTACTCCCAACGGATATACAGTAAGATTACCAATATCAGAAATAGTATCGGACAAAGACAATCTTAATGCAGGCATTTCCCTTGATGTAGAATTTATAGATTGCACATCAAGCAACCACTCTTTTGCCATAACTGAGCTGAATGAATTAGAACTTTGGTTACTCGACAGCGGTCAGGCTACTGTGAAACTTAAAGCCCTTTCTAATGGCAAAACAACTGAAAAAGAGATAATGCTATTAACCGAGGATCTTTCTACTTCTGTTGAATCAATTAATTCTGACAACAATGCACCTATTGAATATTTCAATATGCAAGGTATAAAAGTTGAAAATCCCACATATGGCGTTTATATTAAGAAACAAGGCTCTAAAATTACTAAAGTAATAATTTAGTAACTCCATTAAACCTCAACAACGGCATTTATTTTGTAATTACTGACAACCAAAGCACAAAAATTGCCATAAAATAAGGGATTAATCTCATTAAAGGAAAAATGCGATACTTTAATTATAAGTGTCGCATTTTTTTGCCACAATATAGCGTCATTTCGTGATAATTTGCTAAATTTGCAATATAATAACTAACACATAATAATCATGGCACAAGAATTAGACTGGGGCAACCTATCATTTGGATATATCCCAACCGACTACAACGTACGTTGTTACTATAAAGATGGCAAATGGGGCGAAATCGAAGAATCAACCTCTGAGTCAATCAACATACACATGGCATCTACTTGCCTTCACTATGGTCAAGAAATCTTCGAAGGCTTGAAAGCTTTCCGTGGCAAAGATGGCAAAGTGCGCATCTTCCGTCTTGAAGAGAATGCAAAACGCATCATCACTTCAGCCGAAGGTATTAAAATGCAACCTATCCCCGTAGAACTTTTCTGCGAAATGGTGAAACGTGTCGTTAAACTCAACGAACGTTTCGTTCCACCTTATGGCAGTGGAGCATCTCTCTACATTCGTCCTCTCGAAATCGGTATTTCGGCACAAGTAGGCGTAAAACCTTCTACCGAATACCTCTTCCTCGTTCTCGTAACACCTGTTGGTCCATACTTCAAAGGTGGATTCAAAAATACTAATATCTGTATCATGCGCGAATTTGACCGCGTAGCACCTAAAGGTACAGGTCGTTGGAAAGTGGGTGGCAACTATGCAGCAAGTCTTGAAGCGGGCGAAAAAGCTCACGAACTTGGTTATTCAGCAGTGCTTTACCTCGACCCAAAAGAAAAGAAATATATCGACGAATGTGGTCCTGCTAACTTCTTGGCAATCAAAGATGGCAAATATATCACACCTGCGTCTGAATCAATCCTCCCATCAATCACTAACATGAGTCTTCAACAAATCGCTAAAGACTTGGGTATGGAGGTAGGATGTCGTCAAATTCCTCTTGAAGAACTCGAAACAATCCAAGAAGCTGCTGCTTGTGGTACTGCTGCTGTAGCATCGCCTATTGGTGAAATCCACGACCTTGACCTCGACAAGAAATATATCATCTCAAAAGATGGCGAGCCAGGTCCTGTGGTAACAGCACTCTACAACAAACTTCGTGGTATTCAACTTGGCGAAGAAGAGGATATTCATGGTTGGAACACAATCGTGGAGTAATTGAAAGTTGAAAATTATTTTCAATTGTTCTAATGACTTATCAAGAAATTATAGATAAATATTATCCCGTAGGCACTCAGTGCCGCGGGATTTTTTTACAACATAGCCGTCAAGTGGCTGACAAGGCTCTTGGAATTGCTCAACGTTGCAATCTTGACATATCGCTTGACGATGTAGAAACAGCCGCAATGCTCCACGACATAGGGATATTCCTCACAAATGCCCTAGATATTGATTGCCATGGGACTGAGCATTACATTCGCCACGGCATTCTCGGCGCAGAACTATTACGCAAGGAGGGTGTAGATGAAGCAATCGCTCGCGTGGCCGAACGTCACACCGGCGCAGGACTGACCATCGACGACATCGACCGCCAACAACTCCCCTTGCCTCGCAAAGACTACCTACCCGAAACAATGCTTGAAAAACTCATTTGCTATGCCGACAAATTCTTCTCAAAAAGCGGCACAATGCAAGAAAAACCCCTCGACAAAGTGAGAGCCTCAATGGCCCGTCACTCAGCCGACAACCTCACCCGCTTCAACGAGTTACATAAATTATTTAACGATTAAATACGTTTGGTTATAATATTTGCAATTTTAGACACCAACATTGCAGCCACCAAACTCAATACAACAAGTACGATAAAAATAATTAGTGGATATTTAAATCCATATATAAAATCGGCAAATAAGTAATAGCAAAACCATGTATGAATAAACCACATATTCATTGAATATTTCCCTAATACCGACAAGATGCTATCTATAATCCTATATCTTGAAATCGACAAAAATAATGCAATAAAAGCAACTACATAAATAATATGAACCGCACTTGTGTCAAACAAACAACGGATAACCACCAATAACAGTAATGCTACTATTACATATATATTTCGAGGAAGGTATTTTTTTATTATCGATTTTGCTCGTTCAAAAAAGTTCATCTTTAAAAGCATCGCTCCAATAACAAACTCCCATAATAGATGAAAATATAGGAAACAATTATATCTAAATTTATACGCGAATAAATATTCTGTGCCAAATCGGCTTATTATAAAAGAAGTAACAAACATTCCAAAGATACTACACCCAATTATTATTTTCGAATTAAATCTATCAACAAACTTAAACACCCAATAAGAAGATAGTACTACCAATGAATATGGCAATAAAAACCACCATTCTCCATTATATGTAGTATTGAATCCCGTCGCATTTTTGATTATTGTTTCAAAAGAACCTGGATATATTGTTGGTTTTATGAAATGTCCTATTGCAACAAACAACAATAATACTACCCAATAATTAATATAAAGATTTAGTATTCGTGGAACTTGATTTTTCTCTTGCTTCTTTTTATAAATGTAATACATTCCATAACCACCTAATAACAAATAAAAAGTAACGGGACCAGTTGCCCTCATTAATATTTGTTCAAAGGGTACTCCATCCAATACATAAATTGAATTATACAACGGAATAGTCCAATTTGGCAAAAACAAATGGCCATATATCATAAATAATATGGCAACTCCTTTTAAAATTACTGATTCCTGTTTTGTCATTTATAAATTGTATATAGCACTATTTTCAATCATTATTCATCTATCTCCCGCCAAAAGGATTTAGTTCAAAACGCCGACGGATATATTCGGCAATGACTGCCACTGCGTCATCCATTTTGAGAAGAGAGGTATTTATTGTTAAATCATAACTCGCCGCTTCACCCCAACGCTTGTCGGTATAAAAATTATAATAGTTAGCACGCAATTTATTAGTTTTTTGAGCAATTGTACGTGCCTGTTCGGGAGTTGGACGATCGCCTCGACGCATGATGCGAGCAATGCAATCTTCAATTGATGAGTGTACGAATATATTTACACAACGAGGGTGTTCTCGCAACACGTAGTCGGCACTTCTACCAACTATAACACACGACTTTTCATTAGCAATCTGACGAATAAAATCGCTTTGAGCATTATACACGCCATCGCTAGTGATTGTAGAGGAACAAGAATAACACGATGCAGGATTATAACCTGTACCAACTGCAAATATGCCACTTAAAAACGATGGAGCGCGTTCGTCGCTACGCTCAAAAAAATCGGGGCACATTCCTGCTTGTTTTGCAGCCTCTTGCAACAACTCCTTATCGTAATACTCTATGCCAAAAGTTGATGCTAGCAATTTACCCAATTCACGTCCACCGCTACCAAATTGGCGTCCTATCGTGATTACAAAATTCTTATCCTCGTTCATAAATACAAATATTTAAGGCTTGTCAAAGTTAATATTTTTCAATCTATATTCAAATTTTTGCTACTACTTTTATATAACAATTCTCACCACAAAATAGACGGCTCTACAATTACTATATTTTTATATCAACATTTTGTAGAGTTTGTTTTTCAAATAATTCCTACCTTTGTAATAATATTTATTAATCTATTTTTAATGAAACGATTATTCTCTCTATACATTCTCCTATCCATAGCGTGTAGCAGCATTTATGCTTCCAATATTACAAAACCAATTATAGGCATCTCTTGCTCTAATTCCCAATATAGTTCCTCGGTATCAAAATCTTATTGCGAAGCGATTAACAACGCAGGTGGTATCGCGGTTATGATTCCCGTCAGTAGCGATAGCATTGTGCTTCGCAATACACTCCAAATTCTCGACGGCATTGTAATGACTGGAGGTGGCGATATTCACCCCTCTTATTTTGGAGAAGATCCTATTGAACAGTTGGGCGAAGTTGATTCAATTCGCGATATTTATGATATACATCTCATCAAAATGGCGAAACAACACAATATTCCAATGTTAGGAATATGCCGTGGCGAACAACTAATAAATGTCGCATTTGGAGGTACACTCTACCAAGATTTACCATCTCAATATCCACACGACAATCTTCTACAACACCGCAATACTACACACTCAGTTTCTCTACAACCCTCATCGTGGATTGCTAACACAACTGGCACTACATCTTTTGAAACCAACACCTATCATCACCAAGCCGTCAAAGATGTCGCTCCTGGATTTAAGGCAACAGGGCATAGCGACGATGGAGTTATTGAAGTGATTGAAAATATTGAAGGTTACCCAATATGGGGTATGCAATTCCACCCCGAACGAATGAATACTGCGCCAAATGACTCAATTGCGCACCACATCTTTGACTTTCTTATCAAAGAAGCATCTATTTTCAAGCATGCTAAAGAACTGCATAATCGCACTATTTCAATCGATACACATACCGATTCTCCTCTTGACTTTGTTAAGCCCTATTCAATTGGTAACCGAGGCAAATATCAGGTTGATATTCCCAAAATGCAAGAGGGTTATCTTGATGCTCAATATCTTGCCTGCTGGGTACGTCAAGGAGACCTCACCCCTTTAGCACGACAAAAAGCAAACTCTCGCATCAATGAACTTATTGATTGCATATACCATCAAATTGACCTCAACAATGAGTTATGTGGCATTGCACGTAATGCAAACGACATTATCTCATTAAAACAAAGGGCAAAAAGGCATTCCTTATCGGTATCGAAAATGGATATGCCATTGGCACTGATCTTTCTCAACTACAAAAATTCTACGACAAAGGAGTAACCTACATAACACTTTGTCATTCAAAGAACAATGACATTTGCGACAGCTCGTCCGACAAAAAAGGAGCAAAATGGAATGGACTTAGTCCTTTCGGCAAAGAAGTTATCGCCGAGATGAACCGACTCGGTTTATTAATCGACTTATCTCACGCCTCTGATGCAACACTTCGAGATGTGTTGAAAATCTCTAAAACTCCTATTTTTGCCTCACATTCATCGTCAAGAGCAATATTTGACTGCGAACGCAACCTTTCTGATGATTTACTCCGTGCTATTGCCGAAAATGGAGGAGTAGTACAAGTGTGTCTTGTTGACGAATTTCTTACCCGTAATCCAAAGTTAAGCAACATTGAAAATTTTATGAATCACTTGTGTCATATAATCAATGTTGTTGGCATTGACCATGTGGGGATAGGAAGCGATTTTGACGGAGGAGGTGGAGTAAAAGGATGCAATGGCAACAATGATTTAATTCAAATCACCACCCGCCTCATCAAACGTGGATATAGCGACGAGGATATTGAAAAGATATGGGGTAAAAACTTTCTTCGCATTCTCACTCAAGTGCAAGAATACGCCAACAGCTCTTCTTCAAAATAACTTGGTTTAGAAAATCGATTCTTTTGTCTCGGTTGTAAGCAATTCAAGTGCTTTAATTCCCATCACCGAATTCCCTTTGGGATTAAGTCGAGGGCTCCACACAGCAACCGAATATTGCAACGGATAAATTGCTGCGATACCACCACCTACACCACTTTTTCCAGGCAAACCGACTAAATAAGCAAACTCGCCAGCCTCATCATAGAATCCACACGTTTGCATAATTGCATTCATTCGTTTCACTTGCGAAGCAGTGAGTTCTATTCCTGCATAATTAAATTTGCGACGGTGATTAGCAAACGCCAAGAATGCCAATGATAATTCACGGCAACTCATTTCGATTGAGCACATCATAAAATAGAAATGCAATACACTCTCAATATCGTTTTCAATTGTGCCATGATATTTCAACAAATTGGCTATTGCTGCATTTAGATAACCATTTTCTCGCTCCGACATTGCCACATTTTGATTATAACAAATTGTCTCGTTACCCGATACAGCTCTCACAAATGCGAGGAAATCATCTTCGGGATTTTCCAAATGCGAATACAATATATCGGCCATCACAATAGCCCCAGCATTTAAGAATGGATTACGTGGAATACCATTTTCTACCTCGAGCTGAATAAGCGAATTAAACGAACTACCTGAAGGTTCTTTCCCTACCTTAAGCCATAGGTCATCTCCTTTAATAGATAGACACATTGCCAATGCAAATACCTTTGATATACTCTGTATCGAAAATCGAGTATCGGCCTGTTCTATTGAAGCCTCTTCGCCATAAATAGTGTGAATACTCATTCCAAATTGATCGGGATTAACCTTTGCTAATTCAGGAATATAATCGGCTTGTTTACCCTCTTTTGCATAAGGCAAAATTGACTGATAAATGCGCTCAAGTATTTGCTGATAGTCCATAGTGATTCAATCTTCAATTATTGTTGGATTTTCCACACAAAGTTAATGTTTATTTTAGTATGTTATAATGCTTATTTTGTTACTCGTTCGAGCCATTTTACCATTCCTAGCATTACACTCATTGAAATGAGACATACTACAAGGAATACTGTCCAACAAACCCAAATGTCCCATGCTTTATACATCAATGGGCCAATCCAAAGCAATAAGTTACCTAATGCTGTTGCACCAAGCCAAAGTCCTTGACAAAGACCAAGAAGGTGTTTTGGAGCCACTTTTGATACAAAAGACAATCCAAGTGGAGAAATAAACAATTCTGCTACTGTCAAGAAGAAGTAAACAGCGATTAATACCCACCAGTGTGCTTGACTTGCTGTTTGTTCTGCAATAGGAAGTGCTTTATATGCGTCAGCCGATGGATAACCTTTAATGTATGAGAATATTGCAAGGAATAAGAATGCAAGACCTGCGATAAACATACCAATCGCAATTTTGCGAGGAGTTGAAATCTCTTTTCCTTTATTTGCTAAATAAGCAAACAATGCCATGATGATTGGAGTCAATACAATCACAAAGAATGGGTTGATTGCTTGCCATATTTCAGGAGCAACTGCTGTAGAGTCAACGAAGTCACGAGCAAAGAATGAAAGTGACATACCATTTTGGTGGAATGAGAACCAGAAGAAAATTACAACACCAAGTACCGCAAATAGTGCATACAAACGTTGTTTAATTTCCTTAGCCATTGCAGCTTTTTCTTCAGGTGAATATTTAACCGACTCAACTGCTTTTTTCTTTGCAGGTGTAGGGAATTTGCTTTGATATACCATGAACACTACCAACGAAATAAGCATTGCAACTACTGAAGCGATGAATGAGTAGTGAATACCTTCATTGAATACTTTAAGGTAGCTTTGACATGAAGCAGCCATATCTGACACTGCGCCACCTGCGGCAGCCATCATATCATTGAGGTTAGCAAGTGCAGAAGCTTCCATCGCTGAGCCATTAGCCAAGAATTGGTGACAAAGTTCAGGCAATTTTGCATTGTAGATAAAGTTGTTAGCTTCGAGCCACCATTCACGGAGAATTGGGGCAACAAATGGTGCAATGAGACCACCTACGTTAATAAATACATAGAAAATTTGGAAACCTGAGTCACGTTTGTCTTTTGCTTTAGCTAATTCTTCAGGACCTTGTTTTGCTGCATCTGCTTCTAAATTGTCATACATTTGACCTACTACAGCTTGCAAGTTACCCTTAAACAAACCATTACCAAATGCAATCATAAACAATGCAACACAAGTAAGTGTCAACAACCATGCAGTATTTCCTGCTGTTGCAAGAATAGGAATTGAAAGCACAACATAACCAATGGCCATAATAATAAGACCAGTCTTAATTGTACCTTTATAATTTTGTGTTTTGTCAGCTACTAAACCGCCAACAAGTGCAAGAAGATAAATCCCTGCATAAAAACAAGAATAAATTGTTCCTGATGCCTCTTCACTCAACCCAAATTTTGAGCAAAGGAAAAGCACCAAAACCGCATTCATGATGTAATATCCAAAACGCTCGCCCATGTTAGCAAGAGCCGCTGGAATCAATCCTTTAGGGTGGTTTTTAAACATAATCTAATTGTTTATTAAGTTAGTAATTAATTGAATTTTCTTTTTTTGTTATGCTCCGGCTTCCATTTTAGTTTTGAATGCAAGGGCATATACTTTTATTTGTTTCACCATTGCTACAAGTCCGTTGCTACGAGTAGGCGAAAGGTGCTCTGAAAGGCCTATTTTATCTATAAAATAGAGGTCAGCGTCAAGGATTTCTTGTGGAGTGTGATTTGACAACACTTTAATCAACAATGATATAATCCCCTTCACGATAATAGCATCACTATCGGCTGTATAGATGATTTTACCATCATCATTGAGTTCAGCATTAAGCCATACTCTACTTTGACACCCTTCAATGATATATTGAGGTGTTTTATACTTTTCTTCAATTGCAGGAAGTGCATTACCTAAGTCTATGATATAGGCATAGCGGTCCATCCAATCTTCGATATCGACAAACTCGTCGATTATTTCATCTTGTATTCTATTTATAGACATATTCATTTCTTATTTTTTGTTATAAATAACATTCAACACGGTTTGTCCTACTGCTTTAAGCGACTTGCGATCTATATTTGACATATTGTCGTTAAGGGTATGCCATGTGGGATTAAACGAACCAGTTTGAGGATTTTGACTTTCAATGATATCAATACAAGGTATTCCTGCTTGGTTGATATACATGTGATCGTCTACGATACTTCCGCCTATCTGATTTGCAAAGATATTTCCATATCCCAATGCCGATGCCATTCCCCAAACTTTATCTACAACCGATGACGCAAGATATTGCGATAGATACTCGCGATGGAACTTTGCATCAAGTCCTCCAACCATATCAAGCAAAATGCCATATTGGGGCACACGACCTTGCTTATAAGGCATATTGTTTACCCAATATTGAGTACCGAGGCACCATGTATTTTCAGCACCATATGAAGTGCCATAATCCTCTGCATCTACAAACAAGATATCAACCCCAATTGTAGGGCGTTTAATTTGTAAACAACGAGCTATTTCGAGTAATACCCCTACTCCACTGCCACCATCGTTTGCGCCAAGTATTGGAGTGCTATGTTTTGATTTATCCTCTTCGGCATCTGCCCATGGACGAGTATCCCAATGTGCAAGCAATAGCACTCGCGACACTGCATCTTTATTTACTTGGCCCATGATGTTATTTATTGGCAACTTGTCGCCATTAAATGCTGTTACTATAGTCTTTTGCTCGATAACAGTATCAACTCCACATCGGTTTAATTCCTCAACAAGGTATTGCGCGCAACGTGTATGTCCCACTGTTCCAGGCACACGAGGGCCAAAATCCACTTGTGCTTTCACATAATTGTATGCACTATCGGCGTTAAACTCTATAGGGTTCTCAATAGCTCTCTTTTGTGGTGTAGTATCTTGTTTCTCCTCTGTTTTAGCCGAACATGCAACAACGAGCATACTCAATGATAGCAATAATATGTTTATGATTTTCATCATTCAAATCTTTTAACCTACAAATTTACAAAAAACTACGCGATACTCCAATTTTACACTATAGTTTTAATTTTTCATTATAATTTTAGGAGTATATAACAAAAAGAATTTGTAATTTTGAGAATGAAACTAAATGATTGAGTTGTTATGAATATCCTTCTCCCTCCCAAAAAAGATAAATCTCGCGAAGAGATTACTACTGGCAACCGTCAAGTTACCATCATCGGAGCTAATGGTGCGGGTAAAACGCGTTTTACCGAATGGTTAATTAACGATCTACAGGAGAAAGCATTTCGTATGTCAATCATTTCTGCATTATACGACTCACGCGAATACGACACGCTACCTGGTTCAATTGATATGCTATACAAAGAGTCGGTTGAACGCACAAATATTTTACGAAATGATAGCACGTCACAAGCCGAACGTCTTATGTCACTCCTCTTTCAAGAAGAGATGCTCAACCTCATAGCCTACAAAGTTTCGCTCGCAGAAAATCCTGACACCAAATTACCACCCACTAAACTCGACAAAGTTACCGAGGTGTGGCAAGATATATTTCCTGGCAGTAAAATCCTTATTGAGGGGGGCAAGATGCTCATTTCACGCGAAAACGATAAGGACTGCTACTCATCGGTAAAACTTTCTGCTGGCGAACGTGCTGTAATGTATTATGTTGGAGCTACACTGATGGCACCAGAAAATGCTATTATCTTCGTAGATAATCCAGGTATTTTCCTCCACCAATCTATCACAAAGTCTCTTTGGGACCGCATTGAGGAACTTCGCCCCGATTGCACATTCATATACACCACTCATGATATTGATTTTGCATCATCACGCACAAACAATGCTGTGGTGTGGGTACGCGAATATGATGCTGCCGAAGGCACTTGGGATTATGATATTCTACCCGAACATGCCGAACTCTCCGACGACATCTATCTCACAATTATTGGTGCGCGCAAGCCGGTGCTATTCATTGAGGGTGATGGCGTACACTCTATTGATTCAAAACTCTATCCTCTTATTTTCTCTCAATATACAGTAAAACCGCTCGGCAGTTGCAACAAGGTAATCGAAGCTACTCGTGCATTCAACGATCTCAAAACATTCCATCAAATGGATAGTTATGGTATTGTTGACCGTGATCGTCGCGATGATGGTGAAGTAAAATATCTACGCACTAAAAAAGTGCTCGTGCCCAATGTGGCTGAAATAGAAAACATCATGATGCTTGAGGAGGTTATTCGCACTGTAGCATCACGATACAAAAAAGATGAGACAAAGGTATTTACTAAAGTAAAAGCAGCAATTCTCGATCTATTCAAGCAAGAGGTGCGCCAACAAGCATTAATGCACACTCGCCACCGAGTGAAACGTACGCTTGAATATCGCATTGATGGCCGATTTACCAACATTAACTCTCTCGAGGACCATATCAACGATTTAGTAAAAGAAATCAATCCTCGTGGCATGTATGATGCATTCTGCCGTGAGTTTCACGGATATGTATCATCGGGCGACTATCAAAATGTGTTGCGCGTATTTAATCGCAAATCAATGATTCCGTCAAGCAATGTAAGCAATCTTTGTGGATTAACTAATAAAGAGGCTTATATTCGCGCTATAATAAATATTCTAAAAGAGAACGGCAAAGACGCACAGCGCATTCGCCGTGCAGTGATTAAATGTTTTGGTCTTGATTCCGACAATCTTAACTCATTAAAAAATGAGGCTCAAACTACTTCAAAAAACGACACTAAAAAATGATAAAACATTGGATTGAAGCAATGCGTTTACGCACCTTGCCAGTATCACTCGCTGGAGTGGTTATGGCTTGGGGATTTAACTTTATAAACAATAATTTTAACGCCACACCAGCAATACTTTGTATGCTTTTTGCACTTTTGGCACAAATAGCATCAAACTTTGCCAACGAATATTACGATTTCAAATCGGGACTTGACAGAAAAGGTCGCGACGGACATCGCCGTGGTGTTACCGAAGGCGACATCACACCCAAAGCTATGAAATTAGCCACCTACGGCACTCTTGCATTAGCGTGTGCAGTAGGCTGTTCGCTCATCTACTATGGTGGTTGGTGGTTGCTCCCAATGGGTATTGTCATTGCACTCGGAGCAATGGTATATAGCGCAGGTCCCTACCCCCTTTCTCGACATGGATTGGGCGAGATAGCTGTGTTGTTTTTCTTTGGGATAATACCTGTTACTCTCACCTATTATGTACAATCATTGGAATGGAATATCCAAGTATTATTTGCCTCTATTTCTGTTGGATTAATGGGCGCAAACGTATTGATAGTAAACAACTATCGCGACCATGACGATGACAAAAGTGTAGGCAAACGAACACTCGCTGTAATTTTCGGTCGCAAATTCGTTGCAAATCTCTACCTATTTAATGGATTTATTGCTGTGGCACTAATGGCTGGAATATGGTCATTAATGCCTGTTTGGGCATGGGCAATTCCTGTGCTTTATCTTATAGCACATACAGCGATATGGATACAACTCAACATTCGCATAGGTGCACGCCTCAATCCTCTCCTCGGCATGACCGCTATGGTCATGGCTGCCTACTCCCTCTCCTTCGCAATTACTACTGCAGTAATGTAACCTATAAAAATATATTAAGACTAACAAAAATCACGTCATTGACGTGATTTTTTTGTACCCAATTCGTAATATCCGTGGGTTCATTTTAATGAGTGTAATAGTTCTTAAATACCTACAATAAAAAAGCAGTGGCAATTTTAAGATTGCCACTGCTTGGGTTTATGAAGAGTTTATTATTTAATCTTCACAAAAATTATTTCAAGTCGTTTGACGCGCTGAAAATAGGATCGATATCTTCCTTACCTCCTACTATCAAGCGTTCGTATTCACGAAGACCTGTACCAGCAGGAATCAAGTGTCCACAGATTACATTTTCCTTCATACCTACGAGTAAGTCAGTCTTACCGTTGATAGCAGCTTCATTGAGCACCTTGGTTGTTTCTTGGAACGATGCAGCTGACATGAAGCTTGAAGTTTGTAATGCAGCACGTGTGATACCTTGAAGGATTTGTTCAGATGTTGCAGGAACAGCATCACGCACAACGATTGTCTTAAGGTCTCGACGTTTAAGAGCTGAATTTTCATCGCGGAGCTTGCGAGCTGTGATGATTTGACCTGGTTTCACGTTTTCAGAATCACCAGCATCTACAACTACTTTCTTACCCCAGATGCGATCATTTTCTTCCATAAAGTCGCGTTTGTCTACAACTTGTTGTTCGAGGAATCCTGTATCACCTGGATCAAGGATATTAACCTTACGCATCATTTGACGTACGATAACTTCGAAGTGTTTATCGTTGATTTTCACACCTTGCATGCGGTATACATCTTGAACTTCGTTCACGATATATTCTTGAACCGCTGTTGGCCCCATGATGTTAAGAATGTCGGCGGGAGTGATAGCACCATCAGAAAGTGGTGTACCTGCGCGTACATAGTCGTTTTCTTGTACAAGTATTTGTTTTGACAATGGAACGAGATATTTCTTAACTTCGCCGAGTTTAGATGTAACAGAGATTTCGCGATTACCACGTTTAACTTTACCGAAGTTAACCTCACCATCAATTTCAGAAACGATAGCTGGGTTAGATGGGTTACGAGCTTCGAACAACTCCGTTACACGTGGAAGACCACCAGTAATGTCACCTGCGCTACCAGCTGCACGAGGAATCTTAACAAAGATTTCACCCACTTTCACTTCAGCACCTTCTTCAACCATCAAGTGTGCGCCCACTGGAAGAGCATATGTTTTGATGATTTGACCGTTAGCATCAACGATGTTAGCCTCAGGAGCTTTTGTACGGTCTTTTGATTCAATGATAATCTTTTCACGAAGGCCTGTTTGCTCATCAGAGTCAACACGATATGTTACGTTTTCAATTACGTTATTGAATTCAACTTTACCCGCAACTTCACTCACAATAACAGCGTTGAATGGGTCCCATTCACAAATTACATCACCTTTCTTAACAGCGTCGCCATTTTTGAAGTAAAGTTTAGAACCGTAAGGAATGTTAGCGTTAGTCAACATCATGTTAGTCTTAGGCTCAATGATGCGCATTTCAGCAAGACGACCGATAACAACTTCCACTGGTTGTCCGTTAGGAGCTACTTCTTCGGTAGTAACAGTGCGCAATTCGTCGATTTCGAGCACACCATCATAACGAGATGTAGTAGAAGATACTGCAGCAATATTTGATGCAACACCACCGACGTGGAATGTACGGAGTGTCAACTGAGTACCTGGCTCACCAATTGATTGTGCAGCAATCACACCTACAGCCTCACCTTTTTGAACAAGACGGTTAGTAGCAAGGTTGCGACCATAGCATTTAGCACAAACACCATGTTTAGCTTCACAAGTCAATACCGAACGGATTTCAACCGATTCGATTGGTGATGCATTGATGCGATCAGCAGCAGCGTCATTGATTTCTTCACCAGCAGCAACGATAAGTTCACCTGAGATAGGATCGATAACATCGTGTACTGATACGCGACCAAGAATACGTTCGCCAAGTGAAGCAACAACTTCATCGTTGTTCTTGATTTCTGTGCAGATAAGACCACGCAATGTACCACAGTCTTCTTCATGAATAATCACGTCGTGAGCAACGTCAACAAGACGACGAGTCAAGTAACCTGCGTCGGCAGTTTTCAACGCTGTATCGGCAAGACCCTTACGAGCACCGTGAGTTGAGATAAAGTACTCAAGTACTGAAAGTCCTTCCTTAAAGTTCGCAAGAATTGGGTTTTCAATAATTTGTCCACCTTCAGCACCAGCTTTTTGAGGTTTAGCCATAAGACCACGCATACCTGAAAGCTGACGAATTTGGTCTTTAGAACCACGAGCACCAGAATCAAGCATCATGTATACTGGGTTGAAACCTTGTTGGTCGGTAGAGATTTGCTTCATCAATATATCTGACAAACGAGAGTTTACGTGTGTCCAAATGTCAATGATTTGGTTGTAACGTTCGTTGTTTGTGATGAAACCCATTGAGTAGTTAGACCAAACTTCTTGTACTTGTTCGTTACCTTCCTTAACGAGTTGTTCTTTTTCAGCAGGAATGATAACGTCACCAAGGTTGAATGAAAGACCTCCCTTGAATGCCATCTTGTAACCAAGGTTCTTGATGTCATCGAGGAATTGAGCTGAACGAGGGATACCACAGTTTTTGATAACCTTGCTAATGATACCACGCAAAGATTTCTTTGAAAGGATTTCATTAACATAGCCAATTTCTTTTGGCACAAATTGGTTAACAAGAACGCGACCTACTGAAGTATTTTCAACAAGACGGGTTACAGGATTACCATTTTCGTCGATGTCGTCAACTACTACCGACACTGGAGCATGAAGTGTCACGCGACCTTCGTTATAAGCGATTTCGGCTTCTTCAGGACCATAGAATTTAGTACCTTCACCTTTGTCGCCTTTGCGAAGTTTTGTGATATAATAGAGACCAAGCACCATGTCTTGAGAAGGCACAGTGATAGGTGCACCATTAGCAGGGTTGAGAATGTTATGTGCACCAAGCATAAGCATTTGCGCTTCGAGGATAGCTTCGTTACCAAGTGGCAAGTGAACCGCCATTTGGTCACCGTCGAAGTCGGCGTTGAACGCAGTACATGCAAGTGGGTGCAATTGAATAGCTTTACCTTCAATCATCTTAGGTTGGAATGCTTGAATACCAAGACGGTGAAGAGTTGGGGCACGGTTAAGCAACACAGGGTGACCCTTCATAACGTATTCGAGGATATCCCAAACTACAGGCTCTTTACGATCTACGATTTTCTTCGCTGATTTTACTGTCTTAACAATACCACGTTCGATAAGTTTGCGAATAACGAATGGTTTGTAAAGCTCAGCAGCCATATTTTTAGGAAGACCACACTCGTGCATCTTCAATTCAGGACCAACGACGATTACCGAACGAGCTGAGTAGTCAACACGTTTACCAAGGAGGTTTTGACGGAAACGACCTTGTTTACCCTTAAGACTATCAGATAGAGACTTAAGAGGACGGTTAGCATCGGTCTTAACAGCAGATGATTTGCGTGAGTTGTCGAGCAATGAGTCTACCGCTTCTTGAAGCATACGTTTCTCGTTACGGAGAATTACTTCAGGAGCTTTTATCTCGATAAGACGTTTGAGACGATTGTTACGGATGATTACACGACGATAAAGGTCGTTCAAGTCGCTTGTTGCGAAACGACCACCATCAAGTGGAACAAGTGGGCGCAATTCGGGTGGAATTACGGGCACTGCTTGAAGAATCATCCATTCAGGACGATTTACATTGCGTGAAGCACGGAATGATTCAACAACTTGAAGACGTTTGAGCGCTTCGTTTTTACGTTGTTGTGAACCATCTGTATCAGCTTGGTGACGCAATTTGTAAGACAAGTCATCTAGGTCGATGCGTTTGAGCAATTCATGGATTGCTTCTGCCCCCATACGAGCGATGAACTTGTTAGGATCATTGTCTTCAAGAAGTTGATTTTCTTTTGGCAATTTGTCAATGATATCAAAGTATTCTTCTTCTGACAATAAATCATATTGTTCAATCCCTTCTACGCAACCTGGTTGAACTACTACATAACGTTCGTAGTAGATAATAGCATCAAGTTTCTTTGAAGGAATACCTAATAGATAACCAATTTTGTTAGGCAAAGAACGGAAGTACCAAATGTGAGCTACAGGCACAACGAGCTTAATGTGGCCCATACGTTCGCGACGCACTTTCTTTTCAGTAACTTCTACCCCACAACGATCACAAACGATACCTTTATAACGGATACGTTTGTATTTACCGCAATGACATTCATAGTCTTTGCAGGGACCGAAGATGCGCTCGCAGAACAAACCATCGCGTTCAGGTTTATAGGTGCGATAGTTAATTGTTTCGGGTTTGAGCACCTCGCCACTTGATTTTTCCAAAATCTCTTCAGGCGAAGCGAGCCCGATAGTGATTTTAGAGAATCCGGTCTTTATCTTGTTGTCTTTTCTAAAAGCCATATATAGTTAATTATAAAGCGATTATTATTGTTGTAAGTTGATACTCAAGCCCAAGCCACGGAGTTCGTGGAGAAGCACGTTAAGAGATTCAGGGATACCAGCAGGTGGCATAGGTTCACCCTTAACGATTGCTTCGTAGGCTTTGCTTCGACCTGTAACATCGTCACTCTTAACGGTGAGGATTTCTTGGAGGATGTGTGCTGCACCGAATGCTTCGAGTGCCCAAACTTCCATTTCCCCGAAACGTTGACCACCAAATTGAGCTTTACCGCCGAGAGGTTGTTGAGTAATGAGAGAGTATGGACCAATACTACGAGCGTGCATTTTGTCTTCAACCATGTGACCAAGTTTCAACATGTAGATAACACCTACAGTAGCTGGTTGGTCAAAACGCTCACCTGTACCACCATCATAAAGATAAGTACGTCCGTAGCGTGGAAGACCAGCTTTGTCAGTCCATTCGTTAAGGTCATCTAGGCTCGCACCATCGAAGATAGGAGTTGCAAATTTTTCGCCCAATTCACGACCAGCCCAACCAAGTACAGTTTCGAAAATCTGACCAAGGTTCATACGAGAAGGCACACCAAGTGGGTTCAATACGATGTCGACTGTAGTACCATCGGCAAGGAATGGCATATCTTCTTGACGAACGATACGCGATACGATACCTTTGTTACCGTGGCGACCTGCCATCTTATCCCCTACGCTGATTTTACGTTTCTTAGCAACATAAACTTTTGCCATTTGCATAATACCAGCAGGGAGCTCATCACCTATTGAGATATCAAATTTCTTACGACGCAATTCGGCATCGATTTCTTTAGATTTGCGGAGGTAGTTCACAATTGTAGCACGAATCATATCGTTCTTGTGAGCATCGCTTGTCCACTTGCTGAGGTTGATTGTATCGTAATCGATTTCTTTCAATACTGCAGCAGTGAATTTTGCTCCCTTAGCAATGATATCAGATCCGATGAAGTCTTTTACGCCTTGAGATGTTTTGCCTTCGGTCAAAGTAAGGAGTTTGCCTACGAGCACATCCTTAAGAGCGTCAAGTTTTGCCTTGTATTCTTCATCAAGTTTAGGCATGATATTGTTATTTTTAGACTTCTTAGTCTTAGCTGCACGAGAGAACAAGTTTGTGCCGATAATAACACCCTTAAGTGAAGGATTGGCTTTAAGTGAAGCATCTTTCACATCACCTGCCTTATCACCAAAGATTGCACGAAGAAGTTTTTCTTCTGGTGTTGGATCTGATTCACCCTTAGGAGTAATCTTACCGATAAGGATATCACCTGGTTCAACATGAGCACCAACACGAATAATACCACGTTCGTCGAGGTCTTTAGTAGCATCTTCACTCACGTTAGGGATATCAGAAGTCAATTCTTCCATACCACGTTTTGTTTCACGTACTTCAAGTGAGTATTCATCAACGTGAACAGAAGTAAGAATGTCTTCACGAACAACACGTTCGTTCAACACGATAGCATCCTCATAGTTGTAACCTTTCCAAGGCATGAATGCCACTTTAAGGTTGCGACCTAGAGCCAACTCACCATTTTCAGTTGAATAACCCTCAGTAAGGATTTCACCTGTATCAACACGTTGTCCTTTTTCACAGATAGGACGAAGGTCGATAGTAGTGCTTTGGTTAGTCTTGCGGAATTTAGGAATGCTGTATTCTTTAACTGCACTTTCAAACGACACAAATTCTTCGTCTTCGGTGCGATCATAACGAATGCGAATAACACGTGAGTCAACATATTCGATAACACCAGGACCTTCAGCAGTGATTTGAGTGCGAGAGTCGCGAATCAACTGACCTTCAAGACCAGTACCAACGATAGGTGCCTCAGAAATCAACACAGGAACTGCTTGACGCATCATGTTAGATCCCATCAACGCACGGTTCGCGTCATCGTGTTCAAGGAATGGAATAAGAGATGCAGCAATTGAAGCAATTTGTGTTGGAGAAACGTCCATAAGTTCAACTTCGCCAGGAGCAACAATAGGGAAATCGGCATCAAGACGAGCTTTTACACGATCGCGTACGAATGTACCGTCTTCGTTCAATGGAGCATTACCTTGAGCGATTACCTTACCCTCTTCAATTTCAGCTGCAAGATATACAACTTCGTCGTTGTTAAGGTTAACCTTAGCATTTTCTACTTGGCGATAAGGAGTAACGATAAATCCAAGTTCATTAATCTTTGCATATACACAAAGAGATGAAATAAGACCGATGTTTGGACCTTCAGGAGTTTCAATAGGACAAAGGCGTCCGTAGTGAGTATAGTGAACGTCACGAACCTCGAAACCAGCGCGCTCACGAGAGAGACCGCCAGGACCAAGTGCCGACATACGGCGTTTATGGGTCATCTCAGCCAATGGGTTGGTTTGATCCATAAATTGTGACAATGCATTAGTTCCAAAGTAAGTATTGATAACCGAAGAAATAGTCTTCGCATTAATCAAGTCAATAGGAGTAAACACTTCGTTATCGCGCACATTCATGCGTTCACGAATAGTGCGAGACATACGAGCCAACCCTACACCAAATTGGTTATAAAGTTGTTCTCCTACAGTGCGCACACGACGGTTGCTCAAGTGGTCGATATCGTCAACATCAGTTTTTGAATTAATAAGCTCGATTAGATACTTAATGATGGCGATAATGTCTTCCTTAGTGAGCACGCGCACTTCCATGGGGATACCGAGGTCAAGTTTTTTGTTGATACGGTAACGGCCCACATCTCCGAGGTCATAACGCTTTTCTGAGAAGAAAAGATTAGTGATGACTTCGCGAGCACTTGCATCATCGGGTGGCTCCGCGTTGCGAAGTTGGCGATAGATGTATTGGATAGCCTCTTTTTCAGAGTTACTTGTATCTTTTTGAAGAGTGTTGAAGATAATTGAATAATCGCTTGAGTTCACATCTTCTTTGTGGAGAAGGATATGGCTCACGCCAGATTCAAGAATTTCTTCAATGTGTTCTTCTTCGAGTACAACTTCGCGATCGAGCACAACATCATTACGCTCGATTGAAACTACCTCACCGGTATCTTCATCAACGAAGTCTTCAATCCATGTTTTAAGTACACGGGCAGCAAGTTTGCGACCTACTGCTTTCTTGAGATTTGATTTATTTACTTTGAGTTCCTCTGCAAGACCGAAAATTTCGATGATGTCTTTGTCGCTTTCAAGACCAATAGCACGCAAAAGCGTTGTTACAGGCAATTTTTTCTTACGGTCGATGTAAGCATACATCACATTGTTAATGTCGGTAGCAAACTCAATCCAAGATCCACGGAATGGAATAATACGAGCAGAGTAAAGTTTTGTACCATTAGCGTGAGTACTTTGGCCAAAGAACACACCAGGAGAACGGTGCAATTGCGATACAACTACACGTTCAGCGCCATTAATAACAAAGGTACCTTTCTCAGTCATATAAGGGATAGGACCAAGATATACGTCTTGAATCACGGTAGCAAAATCTTCGTGATCAGGATCGGTACAATAAAGCTTAAGTTTTGCTTTTAAGGGTACACTATAGGTTAATCCACGCTCGAGACATTCGTCGATAGTATAACGAGGAGGGTCGATATAATAATCGAGAAACTCAAGTACAAAGTTATTACGAGTATCTGCGATAGGGAAATTTTCAGCAAATACCTTATATAGCCCCTCGTTGTTTCTTTTCTCGGGAGGAGTGTCTAATTGTAAAAAGTCATGAAACGACTTTAACTGTACCTCTAAAAAATCGGGATATGGAAGTGGATTCTTTACCGAGGCAAAGTTAATTCTTTGTTTTGTTGTTGAGATTGACATCTAAAATAACGTTAAAGGGAACTCAAATTAAAAAATAACACAAAAAGGTTAAGAATCGTCCAACGAGAGGATTCTTAACCTATTTACCTGAAAATCAGGCAATATTATTTAAGTTCAACTTCAGCGCCAGCTTCTTCGAGTTGTTTTTTGAGGCCTTCTGCTTCTGATTTAGCAAGACCTTCTTTAACTACTGAAGGAGTACCATCTACCATTTCTTTAGCTTCTTTCAAGCCAAGACCAGTAAGTTCTTTTACGAGTTTAACAACTGCGAGTTTGCTTGCACCAGCGTTTTTAAGAACTACATCGAAAGAATCTTTTTCTTCAGCTGCAGCTGCACCAGCAGCAGGAGCAGCAGCAACTGCAACAGCTGCAGCAGCAGGTTCGATACCGTATTCTTCTTTAAGGATTTGAGCAAGTTCGTTTACTTCTTTTACTGAGAGGTTAACTAATTGTTCTGCAAAAGCTTTTAAATCTGCCATTTTAGTATTTATTTAATGATTATTTTTTCGGTTAATTATTTATTTGATAATGTTTCAAGGATACCATGAAGTTTTGTTCCACCTGAAGTAAGAGCTGAAACCACATTCTTCGCTGGAGATTGAAGAAGAGCAATAACGTCAGCAATGAGTTCATTTTTGCTCTTAATGTTAGCAAGAGTTTCAAGTTGATCAGCACCAACATAGATAGTTTCTTCAACATAAGCAGCCTTCAAACGAGGAAGAGTATCATCCTTCTTTACAACGCTCTTGATGAGTTTTGCAGGTGCGTTACCTACATTTGAACACATCACTGAAGATGAGCCTTTCAATACAGGATACAATTCGCTGAAATCGCCGTCAAGAGTTTCCAATGCTTTTTTAAGCAATGTATTCTTAACTACCATCAATTTAACGTCAGCTTTGTAACAAGCTTTACGCAATTCAGCAGTTTTTTCGGCGTTCAAACCGGCTGTTTCGGTCACATAAAAGCAGCTATACTCTTTGAGAGTAGCAGCGATTTTTTCTATAACGAGTGATTTATCTTCTTTTTTCATTTTCTTCTTAACTTTTTAAAGATTAATCGTCGATAGTCTTAGAGTCAACCTTAACACCGGGACTCATAGTACTTGAGAGATAAATACTCTTAATATAGGTACCCTTTGCAGTTGCAGGTTTGAGCTTAATGAGAGTGTTAACAAACTCACGAGCATTTTCCTTCATCTGTTCGGGTGTAAACGATACTTTACCGATTGATGAGTGAACGATACCATTCTTATCGACCTTGAAGTCAATCTTACCTTTTTTCACTTCTTCGACAGCCTTAGCAACGTCGTTAGTTACTGTACCACTTTTTGGGTTAGGCATCAAGCCACGAGGACCAAGAACACGACCGAGAGCACCAATCTTACCCATGATAGCAGGTTGAGTGATGATTACATCGATATCAGTCCATCCACCTTTGATCTTTTCAATATATTCGTCAAGACCAACATAGTCAGCACCAGCAGCCTTAGCAGCAGCTTCAGCGTCGGGATTGCAGAGAACAAGCACTTTAACTTGCTTGCCAGTACCATGGGGCAATGTTACAACACCGCGCACCATTTGATTAGCCTTACGTGGATCTACGCCAAGACGCACATCAATATCAAGCGATGCATCAAATTTTGTAAAAGTAATTTCTTTTACTTTTTCCACCGCTTCCGCAAGAGTGTAAGTCTTCCCAGCTTCAATCTTCTCTAAAGCCAACTTTTGATTTTTTGTAAGTTTACTCATTTCAATTGAAGTTTATTAGTTATTTCCAGGGAATTCCCCTTTTACGGTGATACCCATACTTCTGGCTGTACCTGCAACCATTTTCATTGCAGATTCCACAGTAAAACAGTTCAAATCGGGCATTTTGTCCTCAGCAATTTGTTTTACTTGTTCCCAAGTAATTTCCGCAATCTTAGCACGGTTAGGTTGTGCAGAACCACTCTTCTTTTTGCTCACTTCGAGAAGTTGAACAGCTACAGGAGGAGTCTTTACAACGAAGTCAAAGCTCTTATCTGAATAGTAAGTAATTACTACAGGAAGTACTTTGCCAGCTTTGTCTTGAGTGCGGGCATTAAATTGCTTGCAAAACTCCATGATGTTAATACCCTTAGAACCCAACGCGGGACCTACGGGAGGAGATGGATTTGCTGCGCCACCTTTAATCTGCAATTTGATCTGTCCAGCAATTTCTTTAGCCATTTTGTAAAACTTAAATTTAATTTGTTAATTGAAACAATGAA
>JAFYSL010000085.1 GCA_017559355.1 Muribaculaceae bacterium | reverse complement strand
TGATAAAATCTCCCATACGCTCAAGTTCATTTACAATGTCCATGCTCCTAAAAGTGTAAATATTTGAAGTATTCCCATATTTAAGGAATTTGATTTGCTATAAGGTATATATTATATATAATGAAACCCATCAACATAAATAGTCCATTCACTCTACTAATCCTACCTCTAAGACCAATTATTAGAGGTAAGACAGCTGCAGCTATCATAACTATGTAATCAATAAGTGTTATTCCTGAAGATATGAGTGGCATAACTTGCGAACTAAGCCCCAGGATAAGAGTTATATTGAATATATTCGATCCAATGATATTACCCAACGCCATATCGGTATTTTTCTTTACCGCAGCAGCAACAGAGGCCGCAAGTTCGGGCAATGACGTTCCACAAGCAATAAGCGTCAACGAAATGAAAGCGTCATTTACGCCAAAGGATTTCGCAATGAGTACTGCATTATCTACAAACAAATCACAACTTGTGATAAGCAATACCAATCCTCCGACAACTTTGATTACAGCTATCCACAAAGGAGATGTTTCTTCGGCATCAACGACAATTGTCATTTTATTCTTTCTATCACGAGAAAACGAATACCAAATAAACAACACAAAACCAGCCAAAAGCAAAAAACCATCTATACGGCTTATTGTTGCTGGAGTTCCATTAAAGAAATTAAATGCAAGAATAGTGAGTAATATTGACACCGCTATACATAGAGGGATTTCAAATTTCATATTCTTCTTATCTATTGCGATTGGAAAGAATAATGCTGTCACTCCTGCAATTCCCAGAATATTAAAAATATTAGAACCTACTACGTTACCGATAGCCACATCTGCATTCCCATTTAATGCTCCCAAAAAACTTACTACGAATTCAGGCATAGAGGTACCGACTCCAACAATCGCAGCTCCAATAACAAAATCAGATACACGATATTTCTTAGCTATTGACACAGCTCCAGCGACAAGATAATCTGCACCGAAGACGATTCCAGCCAAAGATGCTATAAGGATAATATATTCCATCTCACTTTAACAGATTTGCAATTTTATCAATTTCATATTCATACATCTCTGAACAGGGTTCATACTGGTGAGGTATAAATTCAAAAAGTTGCAAATATGCCTTTCCTGAAGATTTACTGTAATATACTTTCAACATCAACACCTCTCCTTTACCATCTTGAGTCAAATCAATGGCCTCTGGCGAAAAAGCCAATGCAGAGAGTATTGAGGTCTTCATATTTCCGGGAAATGAGAACTCCTTTGCGAAATATATCTCTTTGGTTTCAACATCCTTGTAACCACTTTTTAGGAAGCAGAGCCCCAGTACCCCAATTGCTATCAACACATATGCTGCAAGGTGAATTTCAATGGCATCTAGGACAACAGTAAGAATAAATCCACCAGCAGTTAGTGAAGTAAATATAAGAATATCATTGATTGAGCGAACTTTAATAAATTTCTTTTCCATTTTATCATTCAGTTTTTTGGTTTTATTTATATATAAATTTCAAGCAGTTGTCTATACGACAAGCACAACGGCATCGTTCTGTTTTAACAGAACAATGTCGTCAAAAATTTATTATACAAACCACTAAATGATGAGTTTGCCAAGGCTAATCAACCATGAAGCAGACTTGGCAAAACGATGCAGATTGCTTAAAGACTCTTTTTGAATGAAATTGGAGATACTGACATTAACAACTTTGCCGCTTTTTACGAATTCAAAGTTATTCTTATGCCAATTACCACTCCTCTTGACCACATTAGGTACACGATGAATATTACTAATACCAGATACCTGACGGGGAAGATTCAGATCGACATTTGGAGTATCAAGGTGAAAATAATGAACATCAATATCAGAATGTGAAACTAGAGTCTGATTCTCAATAGTTGTTGAATCAGACCTTGTAGTACAACTAGACAAAGCTACAGTTGCTAATACAATCAGAATAAAGATTTTCAGTTTTTTCCCCACAAAATCAATAACATATTCATTTCTAATGCAAATATATAATATTTGAAGGAAACCAACACTACGTTTGGATTATATTTATTTTGATATCATAACCGCCGATTTCACCTTTAACCATGCTATAAAAAAAGCATCGCTCGATTGAGCGATGCTTTTTTCTGTATATATTCCATTGGAATTAACCACCGAAGTTATCGTACATGATAGATTTCTCCTCAACACCAAGGTCGGTAAGCATGTTGACAACAGCCTTTGACATTGGGCCGGGACCACACATGTAGTACTCGATATCCTCAGGAGCCTCGTGATCCTTGAGGTATGTCTCATAGATAACCTGATGTACAAAACCGGCTGTATACTTGACACCTGCTGCATCTGCTGCAGGATCGGGACGGTCGAGCGCCAAGTGGAAGGTGAAGTTGGGGAACTCCTTCTCAAGCTGCAGGAAATCCTCCAAGTAGAACACCTCGTTGAGCGCACGCGCACCGTAGAAGTATGTCATCACACGGTCGGTTGTCTTCAATGTCTTTGTCATGTGCATGATTTGAGCACGCAATGGAGCCATACCGGCACCACCACCTACCCACATCATCTCCTTCTTTGAGTCGAAGATTGGGTGGAAGTCGCCGTAAGGGCCACTCATGATAACCTTGTCGCCTGGCTTCAAAGTGAAGATGTATGAAGATGCGATACCGCAAGGTACATCCATGAAGCCTGAGCGGTCGGCCTTGAAAGGAGGTGTAGCAATACGCACGGTAAGCATGATGCGGTCACCCTCGGCAGGATAGTTGGCCATTGAGTAAGCACGGATTGTCTCCTCGGTGTTCTTGCACTTGAGGCCGAGCAAACCGAACTTCTCCCAT
>JAFYSL010000084.1 GCA_017559355.1 Muribaculaceae bacterium | reverse complement strand
TGAGCAAATTGATCAATTAAATGCTGAAGAAGAGATGAGAGCACAAGAAGTCAAAGAATTCTTAGCCGATAAAAATAATCGCCACGAGTTAGAGACTTTAACTCCAAGTGTACTCAAAACCGATGGAGAATCTAAGTTCCGTCAATATTTCGAGCTACTCCATCCTCTTTTACTTCCTCGTTTGCGTGAAAAAGTTCCATCTGTCACCCCTTGAGAAGAGTTACTCTCCATGCTCATCGTCTTAAAGCAAGACAATAAGAGAATTGCTGAGTTAATGGCCATTGCTCCTCGAAGTGTGTTGATGCTTCGCCACCGTTTCCGTCAAAAGATAGGTATGACAACTGAATATTCATTAGAAAATTTTATCGAAGAGATTTTAGAACCCAATAATAGTGAAAGTGTTGAAAAATAAATCAAAATTATAATTATAATAATACGTTAAACAAATGAACAAAAAAAGTTTAGTTTTACTTGTCATTGCATTGTGTGTGACGACTTTGCCAGCTAAAATATTGGCAAATGTTTTAGACTCAATACCAATCGCAAAGATTGAAAAAAGTCTTCCATATCCAAAGACAACTAAGGTAATTCCGGCATCGGCAATGGAATATGATTCTATTGCACAGTGCTTTGTTGTGCGCGATAGCATTGTTGTGAGTGACAGTATTGTCTTAAATGATAGTATTGTTGGAAATGATGCACGCACACTCTCAACCATGTCGGTAACAACCAAAGCGGCATACGCTTATAACGAAGATGGTGTATTGTATGAGTACTTTGGCGATCAGCTTTCGAGCGAGAATATGGATGAAATGAAGCGTCTGCTCGAATCGTGGGATGTTCAATTCAAGTGTCTTGAAATTGATAGTATCCTCTCGCCTGCACCTGGCAAAGAGACTTGGTATATGCAAATCGTTGGGGTCAATAATAGTGATCTTAATAAAAATAGTGGCGAAATGCGCATCTACAATGACATCGGTACTGCCTACAACTACAAGACTATCTCAATTGATAGCTTGGGGCTACGCAATAACGAGTATATCAAGAAGGTAGTGTTTGAAGATTGTGCATCGACATCGGCTAATGCCAACACTCGATTGAAAATGGTGATACACAATGGAGCATTCAAGGGTTGTAAAAACTTGAAAGAGTTTAATATGTATTACCTTGTAACAAAGGGTGATAATAACTATCAAATGTTATATCCTTGGGAAGTCTATATAGGTGACAATGTATTTGATGGTTGTCATGAAGATTTCCGCATTGTGGTGGCTCCACAGTTGTATAACTTCTTTATCGTCGACGACAACTGGGGTAAATATGCCGATAAGATTGTGGCATCAGACTATATGCCAACTGTTTATAATCCTATCGTTCACGAAGGTGTAACTTATGACTATGCAGCAAACTCACTAAACACATTGCCAACATCGGAACTTACCCGCTTGCAATCGTCATGGTGGAATGCAGCCATCATTGGCGCAGAAGTTGCTATTGCTATTGCTACTTGGGGGACAGCAAGTTCGGCAACAGCAGCAGCTGTAAAAGCAAAAGAATTTGCAGTTAAAAATGCACAGATGGGTTTAAATGCGGCTAAGGCAGGGCTTGTAAGTGCAGAGGAAACTTTTAAAAATGCTATCAAAGAGGCTGTAAAGAATGGGCTTACTGTATCTGCTCAAGCAAAATGGAAGTACTCAATAGCTCTAGGTTATTATGAAGCAAAAAAACAGGCTCTGCAGGAAGCCTTGGCTACTACAGTTGTGAATAATACATACTATGCAATAGCTGCCGGTGTAAGTGCTGCAACTCCAGCAGGTATTAATGGATTGAGTTATATTGCTAATACGATCGGACAAAAGGCTAAACGTCAACAAACATGGGCATTGGAAGGACAATGGCTGTTGACCGAAAACAAACACACCATCTACCACATGTATGTGAAAGATGTTGAAAATAAGGAAACAGTAACTCTATATAACGATATTGGTTCGGCTTATAACTACAAGACTGTGGCTATTGGTCGCGATGCATTCCGTGGTAAAGACAAGGTGAAGACTTTGAAGTTTAAAGATGTGAACAAGGGCGAAATGTATGCATCAATGACTATGGTTATTCCCGACTCTGCATTCATAGGTTGTTCAAATCTTGAAACTGTGGATTTGATAATGCATAGTAACTACACCAACCGCGACGTAGCTCTCGGTCCTGAAAACTTCATCTTGTGTGGTAAAGACATATTTGCAGGTTGTGATACTACTAAACTAAAAATTCGCATCGGGGCTGAAAAGTATGAAGAATTTGCAGAAAATAATGTGTGGGGCAAATATAAGAATTGCTTTGAAGTAGTGGATGTACCAGAGGTGGTTGACTTCACCGACTTTGGCGCTCAATATAGTTACAGTTTTGAAAATAACTCTTTGAAGAAGCAAACCTATATCGGAGAACACACAATTGAGCATGTTCACATCATCGGACAAAATGGTGATTTGGAAAGCCAAAAAGGCGAAGTGGGACTTTTCAACGATATAGGTATCTACAACAACTATAAGCTCGACTATGTAAAAAAGAAAGCGTTCTATGGTAGTGAGACTCTTAAAGGTATCTCAATGTTTGACTTGAAAGGCTTTGGAGCTACTGGTGATGCTTACACCGACTTGGAGGTGGAATTGCAAGACTCTGCTTTTGCTTATTGTCCTAACTTAGAGT
This sequence comes from Muribaculaceae bacterium, assembly GCA_017559355.1. Classification (GTDB taxonomy): domain Bacteria; phylum Bacteroidota; class Bacteroidia; order Bacteroidales; family Muribaculaceae; genus RGIG4079. The sequence goes on along the minus strand of JAFYSL010000084.1, from coordinate 19,471 downwards.
ATATCAATATGCTCTATTTCCGCACCGACGGTACTAACTCGGTAGAGGCAATGCATCCAAGCCGTGTGCAATTAGGTAAGGGCGTGTTCGCTGGTAGCGATAAATTCAAAGTGAAGATGGTAACATCGGCTGTTGAAGAGTTTAAGGCCGATACAACTTGGGCGAAGTATGAAGACCGATTCCTTCCAAGTTTTATCTTGACCGGAGACGAAGCGTTGATAGCAGCTCTTGAAGAGTGTGGCATGGAGTACGAATCGCCAATTACTGGAGGAAGTTTTGACATTTACGATGTGATGCAGGTTACCGACCTAAGCATATTGAATGGCAAATTCCAAGGAAAAGATATTACAACATTCCCCGACTTTAAAGCATTTGAATGTGTCAATCTTAACTATATTGGTGAATCGTGGTTTAAGGATTGTACCAAACTGCAAGGTATCGAATTACCTTCTACTATTGATAGCATCGGAAAGTATGCATTCTATAATTGCGCATTGCTTGATAATATAGTAATACCTGATTCGGTTAAAGTTGTATCGGATGAAGCTTTTAGAAAATGTTCTAATCTACGTAGCATTACATTCAAGTCAGAAAAACCTGCTACATTGGGCACTGATGTGTTTGCTGATATACCTGAGGATTATGTAATATACGTTGCTGATTCAGTAGTGAACACTTATAAAGAAGCTTGGCCTCAATATGCCGACCATATCCAATCGGTAGGCGAAAAACATACTGGTATTTGGGAAGTGACGCTTACCGAGCCAGGTACATTGGCTGAAAAATTAGGTCTTACTATTACTGACAAAAATCCACTTATCATTGATGGCAACTACAACAAATATGAAAAATTGAAGATTTCAGGGCCTGTCAATGGCACTGATATCGGAGTAATTCGCTTTATGGGTGGTCGCGATGTGAATAATTGCGATGTAACACATGCTGGCAACTTGAAATATCTTGACCTTTATGATGCCGACATCAAAGCTGGTGGCGAAGATTATAACCAAGACGGTTCTAACGACCGCATTACCGAGGATAACTGCATCGACACTTATATGTTCTGGGAACTTGATAAGTTGGAAACTCTTATTTTGCCAAAGAGCGTTATAAAGATTAAAAATCATGCTTTCAATAACTGTGACGCATTAAGTCGCTTGGTTATCGGAGACAACACTAAGAGCATCGGAGCAAAAGTTACTCATGATTGCCCTCAACTTAAAGAGGTAATTTTACTTGGCAATGAAGCTCCTGCTACCGATAAAAATGCTTGGTCGGAAGATATTCCTGTCGGCATTTTCTATACACCAAACTCAATTCGTGAACATATCTCAGGTAGCCGTGTATATTATACTCGTGGCGACTCTATCGGCACTCCATTTGAAGATGATGCATTATTGCATGCGTTGGCAGAAAAACGCATCTACACAATGGATGACCTAACAACATTAAAGAGTGCGGAGAACTTGATTAATGGCAACACCGAAGTAAAGAAGTTTAACGAACTTATAATGGCTGTTGAAATAACTGAGTTGGGCGATAACTCATTTAGTGGTTGCACTAATCTTGAAGAGGTGATGTTGCCATATAAACTTGAGACAATCTCAGCGGGTGCATTCAATGGCTGTAGCTCATTGATGAAGGTCAACGTGGGTTGTGATTCAATCCCAACATTAGCTGAAAATGCTTTTGAGAGCCTTCCTGAAGACTTTGTAATCTATGTAACAGTAGGCAAAGAGGACGACTATCGCAAGGCTTGGGCTCAATATGCCGACCACATTCAAGGTTTCAAGCAACTAAAAGAGGATGTTAAAGTGGTTACTGTAACTGAAGCAGGAACACTTGGCGAAGCGCTTGGTTTTACCGTAAATATGGACTCGCGTAATGATGTGGGACGCATCGGCGGTGACTTTATCAGTATTAATGCATTGAAAGTGAATGGTCCTATCAATGGTAAGGATATCGCAGTATTGCGTATGCTTGGTGGCCGTGATGAAGAGGATTGTAATGAGGTTATATTGGCTCGCATGACATATCTCGACCTCTATGAGGCAACAATTTGCACCGATCCTAACAATATTTGCTTCAATCGTGATGGTATAAATGACTATGTTGAGAATGATAACGAAATTCCCGAACACATGTTCTGGAAACTCGACAAATTACAAACAGTTATTCTTCCAAAGAATGTAACTAAAATTGATGATAACGCATTCTACGACTGCCTAAATATCGAAACTATTGTAGTAGGTGATGCTACAACTGAAATCGGTAACGATGCATTTGGTAAATGTAAGAATTTGAAGAATATTGTTTTCTTAAGTAATGAAAAACCTACTTTAGATGATGATGCATTTAGCGATCCCGTTTCGGACCAACCTTATCAAGTAGAAAAAATGTATATCCCGCTCAGTTTATACAATAAATATGTAGCTGACCGAGAATTTACAACTCACACAAAAGAGTTCTGCACTAACTATGAGGAAGATGCGTTGTTCCGTGCTTATGGTTCACATGCGGTGATGTCAGACGACCAATTGCGCGGTGTAACCAATATCAACGGTTGGTTTAACCACCACAACGAAGTAACCGACCTTACTTCGTTGGGCGTAAGTTCAGTTGATAGTATCTCAAGCACAACATTCGCTTCTATTAAAGGTTTGAAAAAGATTACCCTACCTGCTACACTTTCTGTAATAGAAAAAGATGCGTTTGCAAATAACACAAAACTACAATGTGTTGACTTTGCTAACTGCGAAAAAGAGAATGTGCTCGCTCAAAGCAATATTTCGGATTTAGGACTTAGTCAATATGCTCTCATATATGCTCCTGAAAACTTTACAGCGACCAATCTCACAAACGTTGTATATGGCAGTAAAGGAGACTTGAAATGTGACCATTTAGCTTTATCTGATAGCGCTGACTATATAGTGACTCGTGAATTTAAGGCAGCTGAAATTAGCTATGACCGAGTGTTTGAAAAAGGGAAGGCTTCAACTCTTTGCCTACCTTTCGATATGGAATTGCCTTCGGGTGCTAAAGCGTATATGTTGACAGAAAAGGATGGCGATGTTTTGGTTTTCTCTCAAGTGAAAAACATTATTGCCAACAATCCATATATTGTTGTTGTGGACGAAGATATGTCACTTAGCATCAGCACTGAAACTTTGGCGCCTGTGACACCAAAGAGTCTATCACTAGTAGAGGTTGATAATTTTGTAATGTCGGGTGTATTGACTTCTATTTCTGAAAATGAAGCAGTAGCGCAAAGCATTTATACTTTGAATGATGTTGCTTGTTGGAATCATGTAACAACTGACGAAAATGGCAAGAAAGCAGTATATCCATATCATGCTTTCATTATGGCAACAAAACCAAATATGCCAAGTAGCTTACAAGTGCGCTTTGTTGATGGAACAACAGGAGTTGATAATGTAGAGATGACTAACGAACAAGAAAACGATTATATCTATGACCTACATGGACGTCGTGTACTCGAACTTCAAAATGGCAACATCTATATTGTCAACGGAGAAAAAGTAATGTTTAAGTAAAAATTATTTGAAACATCAATAACACTTCGAATATATACAGTTTTATATAAAGATGAAGAAATATAGTCCTATTCTATTTATGATGCTGGTTGGGGCTATTGCTGCCAATGCAACAAGTTGGTCCTATCCTACATCGGCAATAGAAGACCCTAGCGGAAAGGCAAACACTGACATTCGCGATGGCAGTAAAAACAAGCCATATACTATTAGCACGGCTCAAGAGTTGGCAAACTTTGCTTATTATGTAAATAACCACTCTACAGGTGCAGCTTATAAAGACAAATATGTGGTACTTACTGCCGACATCGTTCTTAATGATTGGGTTATTAACGAAAAAGGAGAAATTAACTCATCGGCACAAAAATGGACGCCAATTGGCGAATATGGCACATTCTTTAACGACAGTTTTGAAGGTGTATTTTTAGGTAACGGCCACACGATTAGTGGGGTGTACGTAGATACTGAACGTTCATATAACGGTTTTTTTGGTGATCTCAAACATGGTAGCATCAAGGACCTTCACATAAAAGACAGCTATATTGTAAGAGGGTCTAAATGTGCAGGTGGCATTGTGGCGCATGTGCATGGTAGCTACTCATCACATTCCGTAGAGAGCGAACAAGTTGTGGAAAATTGTTCTTTTCAAGGCATAATTGAAGGGAATAATACAACGAGTACATACGTTGGTGGTATTGTGGGGCATGAAGAATCGAGCGCATCATTTTCTATCAAGAATTGTGTCACAAATGGTAGTATTAATAACGCCAACGCCTCATACATTGGTGGCGTGTGTGCCATGGGGAACAAGACCAATATTACCGACTGCATAAATCGAATGTATATTAGTGGTGGCAAAGGTAATAGTGTTGGCGGCATATCAGGTAAAACGCTCAACGTTAATAACTGCTTAAATTATGGTAATATAACCAATAATACAGCAAAGTATATCGGTGGTATTGTTGGCGACATCACAAACCCGGTAACAAAGTGCACCAACTTTGGCGACATCACACTTTTGGAGAATGGGCCATCATATGTAGGGGGTATAATCGGGATGAGCACTAACAATATTACATTTTGTGGGAATTTCGGCGATATTAATGCTGCCGGAGCAACCTCTTCAAGCGAAATGTATATAGGTGGCATTGTGGGACAAACAGGTTTTGTTATACAACAAAGCTACAATCACGGCAATATAACTGCATCATCAAGCAATATCAAGCGTGCAGGTCTTGTTGGCGATTATAAGAGTGAAGCCAATTATGGAAATATCAAAAGCAGCTTCAACACTGGTAATATATCGGGCGGTTATGCTATTGCTGCAAAGGTAAGTGCACAAGGCGATATGACCGATGCAAAAGTGCTTTGGCTTGATGGGGTGGCCATTCAAGGATTCCCCGGCACCGATGGCGACACAAAACGTAGCAAGGATTACTTTACCAACAATACAATCCCCGGTAATGCGTTTGACATAATGGAAAACACAACGGGAGTGCTTTGGGGTAGCGATGTGAATAATAATGGTTACCCTATTCCTAACTCATTGGGAGGTGTAAATACGTATTTCTACTTGCAAGGCGAACACGGCACAGAGCAAAATCCATATATCATTGAAAATATTGCCGACATAAATGAGCTCAGAAAACGAGTTACTTCGGGCGATTCTTTTGAAGGGGAATTTTTCAATCAAGTTGCAGATTTAGACTTTTCTTCTGAAGAAAATTTCGTTCCTATTGGGGTAAAATTTAATGTTCTTGATTATGCCGGGAATGTTGTCGACTTGTCAACTACTCATCCATTTGCCGGAAATTACGATGGCAACAACCAACTCATAAAAGGTATTACCGTTAACAATGCTACAAAATGCGGGGCTGCACTCTTTGCCGAAAATCATGGAACGATAAAAAATCTCATCTTTGACGGCTTCTCAAATGTTGACAATAGCGTAGAACCTGCTGATGTTGCTGTAGTGGCTATATCAAACCACGGAATAATAGGTGATATTGTTGTAACGAATATCAATCTAAATAATGAGCGTGCCACTGCTGCAGGTGTTGTAGGAACTAACTCTGGTTTAATCGAGAATATCTCTGTCAACAATGCAATTTTCAATAGCAAACATGCAGGAGGTATTGTAGGCACGAACAGTGGGCGTGTAGTAAATACGTTGGTGTATGATGCTACTCTTAACGGGATGTATGCAGGAGGTATTGCCGCTTCATCGTCGGGAAGCATTGAGAGTGCATCGGTATTCAACACTAATCTCAATGGGATGTGCCTTGGTGGCATTGCAGGAGTTACTGAAGATGGATCTATCATGCACTCAACGTCAGCAGCCGTGCTCGACACCCGTAATTGTGAACTTGAACAAGGGGAACAACCATATATTGGAGGTCTTGTAGGTCTTGCTGATGGTGTATCTATTCAATATAGCTATGCAACGAACGAAACTGCAAACTATCTCTATGACAGCAGTAAAAATCCTATCATGGGAGGGCTTATCGGCAGTAACGAAAAACAAAAAAATATTCAAATCAACTCGTCGGTAGCTCCTTGGACTGGAGATTTTCCAAAAGATATCCAATTTGGACCTATCGCAGGAAATATAAATCTCAATTCATCTTACTCAATAGCCAACTCAATCACTTATGCAAAGCAGTATTTTGTTAATTCAAATACTCTCGTTTGGGATGGTGTTGCATCACAAATGAATAATGCTACATCAAAAAACATGTCTTATTTGTACAAGTATGATAAAGAGCTCGTCAGAACCGATGTTGAGTGGGATGTAAAATACTTTGACACCAATAATATGGTGCAAGGCTACCACATGGTATTACCCAAATATAGCCCAACTACTTACCAAGTAAAAACAACCGCTAAATACACAAGCGCAGTTGTGGCCGAAGCCGATAAAGTTGAAGGCAATATCTCATATCTTGACATGACTGCTCGCAAGGCGATTGACAACACTATCTTCTACCCTATCAATGCTGAGGACGTGATGGATGAGTTTTATGATTTGCCTAATGTGTGCGACAACAATACCGTTAGAAATCTTCATGTGATTGACGGCAAAGATTTCACTTGTAGTGATGCTCTCACTGCCGAAAAGATTAGTTTTGAACGCAAAAACATTGCAAGATGGACCGCAATGTGTCTTCCGTTCAATATCTCACAAGACATGTTGCCCGAAAAAGCCTCTATTGAAGAAGTTATAAAAATTGACGCTGAAAAGGGTAAAATCTATACCCAAACTACATCGTCAATAAATGCGGGAGAGCCTTTCTTGTTATATTGCGAAGATGAAGACTTTGTCATTTCATTATATCAATATAATAATCAAATAGCAACATCTCCTACTATTGTATTTGATGCTTTCTATGGTGCATTTGCCACTACTAATATCACTTCTGAGTATTTTGTATTAGACCAGTTGGGCGAGTATTTTGTTAAAGTAGAAAACGACAATGTATTACCATTCAACGCATATCTCTTAGATGAAAATCTTATAAATTTTGAATCAATCGAAGTTATTCACAATCCTACTACATTGATAGAAGACATCGAAATTGAAGAAAATACTGAAAAGGTAATCTACGATATTTATGGTCGCCGTTTATTTGACATCAACTCTCCTGGTGTTTATATCGTCAATGGCAAAAAGATGTTTATAAAATAAACTCCCTCTAACCTTAATATGAAACAGCCACTTGGTCAAGACCTGGTGGCTGTTTGATTAATATGATATAAGATATTAATAGTTTATTTCATTGGGATTTCGGGGTGTGGTACTGATAGAGGCAACCCCTTTTGTGATACATAGAACATATAGAGGACCACTGGCTCTGTGCCACGATTCTCGCCATGATGGATAGAATCAACCATTTCAACAACCACCTCACCGGCACGCATTGTTTTTGTCTGCCCGTCAAGTCCTATGATAGTAAGTTCTCCCTGTACCAACACTCCATGATTCATTGCATCGTGGTGATGCCAACCGAGTTTCTGCCCAGCAGGGATGACGTATTTCACTGCAACTAATTCGGGCTTCCCTTGAGGGTAATCGGGCAAATCCTCACCATTCCAACTTTGGGTAGTGCGAAGGAGTTCGGTGCTCACTACCTCTGTTACCACACTATCATTTGCCTTCGAGATATTGGCACTGAATAAAATTGCTATTACGGCAATCCATTTAGAAATTGTTTTCATATTTCAAATTTTATTGCTGAGATATTAAATAATTACTCAAATTGCATTGCTACAACCATACAAGTTATAAAAAAGATTGTAACAAACACCGATAGGCATATAATGTAATAAATCACATTTGATAATATAGCCTTTGTTATTGACCTAAACCATGTAGTTTCATACACTACACGGAATGATCTTGCAAAATAGATGCACGAAAATATTGTAAATATATAGTTTAACAACGTTATCGACGGATGCATAATGAGATATAATAGGTATAGCACTATGATGATTAGCTCAACAAAGGCAATATAATGCATTGAAAATATGAAATGGGTGAAATATGTGCGTTTTCTCTTACGCTGTACTACTCGCAACGAAAAGGCAAGAATCGGTGCAGTCAACAATATAATAATAGGGAAATACTGCAATGAGAAGGTCGACATTTGATCCCAAACAGCTTTAAACATTGCTATATCTTCGGCGGCTATGCCAGTCTCAGTGTTGAATCGATAACATCCATCGTCATTGGTCTTAATGATTTCTTCTTCTATAAATACATGTGGAACAATAGAAACCCATTGGTCAAGAGCCTTTCCATCGGAGTTGTAGAACACTTTATGCGCACTGATAATAGTGGGATATTTCTCTGCTAAAAATATAGGTGCAATTAAATTAACCGTGTCGCGAGGACTTGTTTTTATTTTTTCAAGATAACCTTCGTCATTGCTGATTTCGTCCATCTGTAGAGAAGCGAACATCATTTCATCGTGTGTAATCTCTTGCATTGTGTTATTTATGCGTTTGTCGCTTCCAAAAAACACAAATATAGTGAGGAATACAACCAACAAAAACATATTGAGTTTAAGTGGCTGCACTTGCGATACAAATTTTCCCGCAATATACTCTTTGGTCAATAGTCCAGGACGACTAATCAACTTCCAAATAGTTTTGAATTGTTGTGGATCCCACAAATATGTATTGTCAAGATAACTTAAAATGAATTGTTTAACTGTCATAGCATGATCTGTAATATGCTGACCACAGTTATGGCACCACTTACCGTTGAGTACGGTGCCACAGTTTAGACATTTATCCAAACTATACCCTTCATCTTCTTCCGAATCGCCTTCTATACTTGTTTCAATGGCAATTTCTTCGGCAGAATTTGTTGCGATACCATCAGGTGTTTCTGATGGTGTTTCAGAAACAGTTTCAGTGATAATGTCGGCGTTTATTTCGGTATTTTCTTGCTTGTTACACATGTGCTATTTTTAATATCTTCACAAATTTAGTTTAATTGCTTATCAATAGCAAGAATCTGTTATCTTTTTTAAGGTTGTTATTCTTATTGTCAGTTCCAATTTTACATCTAATCTCAATTGCCTCAACAATTATTATCCACTTCTCGCTTCTACACTTTTACCAACAACCGCATTTGCTGTTGCATTTATGTTTACATTTGTATTTACTATTTGATTTTATTTTTACAAACATTTGTCTATTTAATGTCATTATTATACCTTTGATGCCTCATTGTGAGAACTATCTAGAACAAAAAAATAAATCAAACATATTTAAAAAATGAAAAAAACTTTCAAAAAATTATCTTGTGGCGTGCTACTTTTGACCTTGCCAATGATATCATTTGCAAAGTCTGACAAAGACAGCACCTATTGTCCACTATTTACGGCTTTAGAGCTAAATCTTGGTGGTGCTGCATGGAAAGATAAAGCTCTTTCATATTTTACATTTGATGGTACGAGCTACTCTGTTAGTGTCGAAATGATGCGTGCAGCCAAAGGCGATTCAAAATGGGTGCAACAACATCAACTTCGCTATATGTATAACTCTGGTGATATGGCTATTTCTGGAAATGGTGGATCAAAAAACCACTTCGGAAATTATACTTTCGGCATGATGACATATAGCACATTTTGCCCCAATCTTCGCCTTTATTATGGTGCTGATTTAGACGTTTTTGGGGGAATTGTAACCAACGCCCATGGTGGCAACAACCCAATTTCTTTTAAAAGCGATATTTCGGTAGGCTTTACCGGCATGGCTGTTTATGATTTCAATTTGGGCAACCTTCCCGTTACTGCTCGTTACCAAATGGCACTCCCAGTGTTATCAGTATTCATTCAACCCGATCAAGGACACTTATCTAACGGTTTATTAGATGGCTGGAAAGCCGGTTCTTGGGATAGTCGCTTCAATATGCGCAACCGCCTTCATTTTGACCTTCACTTCGACACATGGGCATTGCGTTTAGGATATAACAATGACATCCTCACTTACTATGCAACTCCTAACACATTCCAATATATATCGCACAATTTTGTAGTAGGTTTTGCCGGAGATTTGATGCGTTGGAGTAAAGCTAATGAGAATAAAAAAATTAAAACTGCACTTTACACATACTAATTATGAAAGCTAAATATATCTCTTTTATAGTAACTCTCCTATCAATTCTTTCTTTGCAATCATGCTACATCTATGACGATGGAGATATTACCGACGACGCTGAAGGCAACTTTGATATGTTATGGAAAATTTGTGACGAATACTATTGCTATTTCGACTACAAAGGTATCAACTGGGACTCGGTGTATGCCGTATACAAACCTCGCGTTCACAACGGAATGAGCGATGATGAATTATTTAAAGTGTGTGCCGATATGCTTGCTGAATTGAAAGATGGCCACGTTAATCTTTACAACAGCAACGACATTTCAAAATATTGGAAATGGTCCGAAGATTATCCCGAAAATTATAGCGCACGCATCGTGAAAGAATACTACCTTAACAATGATTATCATCGCAAAAGTGGTTTTGTTTACAAAGTATTGCCCGAAAATATCGGTTATATGCACTACGATGCTTTTACAAGCGAATTTACCAACGATCTTCTCGACTACATTCTCACTCAATTCAAAGACTGTAAAGGCGTAATCATCGACATTCGTAGTAATGGTGGTGGAAACATTAACAATGTCAACAAATTAGCGAGCCGTTTCTCAAAAGAAGATGAAGTGTTGTGTGGCTACAAACTTCATAAAACCGGTCCTGGCCATAGCGAATTTGCCGATACTGTTCCCGATTATCTCAAACCGGTAAACTCATCTATCAGTGATATTAACAGAAAAGAGTTTGTAAAATTCCTCAAAGATGTAGTGGTTCTATCCAACCGCGGAGTTTATAGCGCAGCCAACGACTTTATTCGCACCATGAAAGTGCTCGACAACGTTACAATTATGGGCGATCGCAGTGGTGGTGGCGGTGGCATTCCTTGCAACTTCGACTTGCCTAATGGTTGGTATGTTCGCCTCTCAACAACTCCGATGCTCGACCTCAACAAAGTGCATACAGAGTTTGGCATCGAACCAACTGACGGGTACAAAATAGACATGGCACCTGATGCTCACATCACAGGCAAAGATGCAATCTTAGACAAAGCCATCGAATTCTTATCGGCAAAATAAGTCGAAAAAGATAATCAAACTATGGGAGGAAATCCACAGGGTATCCTCCCTTTCTTATCTCTATATAAAAACGCTAAAAAAGTAACAATGTAAACCAAAATGTAGATAAACGAATTTAGGTCACGCCATAGAATTCTCATAATTTTGCAATAGTAATAACTAATGGGGGATGTGACTCAATCTCCTTATTCAAGAAACACTTCATTTGAGTCAATGAAGATTAATAATTACAATTATGAAGAAATTTTTTGTAGCTGCATTCATCGCCATAACAGCAATGGCAGCAAATGCACAATCATGGGTAGGAGGTTCATTCGGTTTAAACTTTAGCACACCAAAGGGTGGTGAAACTGAAATATCTCTCGCTATTTCTCCCGAATATGGTTACAATTTCAACGACAAATGGGCAATTGGTATTGCTCTTGAAGAAGAAGTGTCGTTTGTGGGAGACTATGATGTAAACGTTGTAACGCTCGAACCATTTGCACGATACACTTTTGCTAAAGCAGGTATCGCATCATTCTTTGTTGATGGTGGCATCGGTTTTGGTTGTGAATACACTAACTACGAAGGTGAAATGCTTGACAATTCAGCATGGGGATTCTCAATCGGTTTCAAACCTGGTGTTAAACTAGCAGTTACTGAAAACATTTCACTCGTAGCGAAACTCGGTTTTTTAGGTTACAAGAGATTTGAAGCACCTGAAGATTATCCTGGCGCATACTCTTACGACTCATTTGGTCTTGGTGTCGATGCCGACGCATTATCATTTGGTATGTACTGGAGTTTCTAATATCATCTTAATATCAACTATAACAAAGGGCATTTCTTCACGAGATGCCCTTTGTTGTGGTTAAACACTCCTTTTTAAGCAATACTACTTCAGTTAAAAAATATTTCTTTGAGGATTTCATAATTATTTATCACTACCTTTGTTTTATAATTCTCTCACGCTATGACTGCATTTAATCGTATTATATTTTTAGTAATTACCTTTTGTATAGGAGCAAATAACACAATTTGGGCTGGTGACAAATATGATTTCTGTCTTTCTGCAGCTGATTCTATGTATCTGAACCTTGTAGAAATGGCTGATTATGCTATTGCTTCCGAAGATTGGGTTACTGCCGAAGAGGCGTTACTAAGCGCAATGCGTGGACAACCAGCCAACCCTGCAAACGTATTGCTATTGTCAAACCTTTCAATCGTGAGATATCAACAAGGGAAAGACTCTCTCGCCCTTGCCACTATCAACGATGCACTGATTATGGCTCCTCGTTCAATTACTGCACTCAATCATCGTGCACGCATGTTGAAAAATATGGGACTCATCAACGATGCTTATCGCGATTATCAAACAATCCTTGAGATAGACTCCTCACTCGTTGAACCTCGCTACATGCACGGCATCATTGCTCTATCTAACCACGATTATGCTACAGCTCACCGCGATTTCACCAAACTATCAACAATCGCCCCCGATAATGGATACACTATCGATGGCATGGCGATGTATTACTACTACACAGGAGAATTTGACAAGGCTATACCCTATTTTGCCAAGCTCCTCAACAACAATCCCAGCATAGAGAATTACTCTTCGCTGATTTTGTGTCACCTTTTCTTGGAACAATTATCTGAAGCATCGACAACCATAGCCGATGCCATGAAACTATACCCATTGGAAGGGCATTTTTATCTTCATCGCGCCTACCTCAACCACCTATACTATCGCCACAACGATAGTGACAACGACATTAAAAGGGCCATTGAATTAGGCATCCCTACTGACGAAGCCAACCATTGGCGTGATATAATTCGCGATTCAATGAAGATAAAATAGGATATCTACCAATTGTTAATATCTTCCTCTCTTTGTTGATATTTAGCATATCCATTCTGATACTATTTGCAATTTTTTGCCGTAACTTTGCTAAAAAATAACACCATTATTTACAATGAGCGATATTATAAGACTTCTACCCGACTCGGTTGCCAACCAAATTGCTGCTGGCGAGGTGATTCAACGCCCTGCCTCAGTAATCAAAGAGCTTGTTGAAAACGCAATCGATGCTGGTGCTACCAACATAAAAATCATTCTCAAAGATGCAGGTCGCACACTTATTCAAGTGGTAGACAATGGTAAAGGCATGTCAACCACCGACGCTAGACTTGCCTTTGAACGCCATGCAACTTCTAAAATCAAAGAAGCGGCCGACCTTTTCGCGCTTCACACTATGGGATTTCGTGGAGAGGCTCTCGCTTCAATTGCCGCTATTGCTCAAATAGATATGCGCACAATGCGTAAAGAGGACAGTATTGGCACTCGCATCATTATCAATGGTTCAAAGGTAGAAAGTCAAGAACCCGAGGCTTGTTCGCCTGGCACCAATATGATGGTAAAAAATCTATTCTTCAATGTGCCTGCACGACGCAAATTCCTCAAAAAAGACTCGGTAGAATTAAGCAACATAGTGCATGAGTTTGAACGCTTGGCATTGGTTAATATTGGCGTTGAATTTTCATTGATTCACAACGAAACAACCTTGCACCAATTACTCCCTGGCACACTTAAACAACGCATAGTAGCCCTCTTTGGCAAAGCACTCGACCACCAACTTATCCCTATCGAAACGGCAACTTCATTGGCTAAAATTTCAGGATTCGTAGGATTACCCGAGAATGCTCGCCGTCGTGGTGCTTTACAATATTTCTTTGTAAACGGTCGAAATATGCGCCACCCCTATTTCCACAAAGCGGTGATGCAATGCTACGACCAATTGATTCCTGTCGATGAGCAACCCAACTATTTTATCAATTTTGAGGTTGATCCCGAAACTATCGATGTCAACATTCACCCCACAAAGAATGAGATTAAATTTGAGAATGAGCAACCTATATGGCAAATTCTCACTGCAGCGATAAAAGAGTCTTTGGGTAAATTCAATGCCGTACCTTCTATCGATTTCGATGCTGAAGATGTACCCGAGATCCCAGCATTCCAACCCAATGTGAATGCCCCTCACGATCTTGAACTCGACACATCTTATAATCCATTTGATACTCACAAAAGCAAAACAACCTCTCCATCTTCTTCGCCAATCCCATCTCGCATGAACAATATCACTTGGCAAAGCAAAGTTTCGTCGACAACTCAAAATTGGGAGAAACTTTATGAAGATTTTAACAATAATAAAACCAGCAATGATCTTGACCTTCTCGGCAGTCGCATTAACGATGATCAGCTATTCAGCCAAGATTCAGCTACAGAAGTCAACACTTTCGCTGGCATCAATGCTATTCAACTCAAATGTAGATATATCTTAACCCCTTCACGCGAAGGAGTTTCAGTCATCGACCAACATCGTGCGCATATACGTGTGCTTTTCGATAGCTATCTAAACATGGCTATCAATGGGGAATTTACAACCCAACGCCTCATCTTCCCCGATATGATTCAATTGTCGACATCTCAAACAATTATCCTCGAAAGTATCAATGAGCAATTGAGTAATCTGGGGTTTGACATCTCATATCTTGGCGACAACTCTTGGAGCGTCAATGGATTGCCTTCAGTTCTCAACAATGCCAATCCCGGAGATATCATCTCAAAAATGATTGAAACTGTGGAATCTTCGGGAGAAAACATTGAGACCGAATTGCTTAGCAATATCGCGTTATCTATGGCTCGCTCTGCAGCTATCAAACCAGGGCAAGCGCTATCAAATGAAGAAATTGAGAAACTTCTTGGTAGTCTCTTCCGCCTATCTACCCCTAATTTCACTCCCGATGGGAAAACCGTAATCGCTACGATTTCACTCACCGACATAAGTAAACTTTTTTAATTATAACTATCAATGAAACACCTTCTCCTATTCATCACATCATTATTCTCAATTTGTGCAACCATGAATGCAACATCTCCTCAACAACAAATCGATTCAATTATGCGTCAACGCTACGGAACCGATGCACCTGGGGGTGCGATAATGATACTAAAAGAGGATAGTGTAATTTTTGAAAATTACTATGGTATTGCCGATATGACGACGGGAGAACGCATTTCAGAAAAAACTCGATTCAATATCGCATCTATCTCAAAACAGTTTACTGTGGTTGGTGCACTTCGCCTTGTCGATGAGGGTAAAATTACTTTAGATACCCCTATTGCACCATATTTCCCTAAATACATAGCCCCATTTTGGGACAAAATTAAGTTGTGGCACCTAATGAGCCACACGTCAGGATTGCCCGATACACGCGACCGTAGCAATCGCAATGCTTGCATATACGCCAACGATGCTGTTTCTATGAGTTATTTCCCAAGCGTAACCACTCTTCGCTTTACCCCTGGAGAATGCTATGATTACAAAAATCCCACATTTATACTCATCACCAATATCATCGAACAACTTGAAAATATGCAGTTTATTGATTACCAACAACAGCACATCTTCTCCCCCATAGGAATGATGTCGACATCATATTTCAACCCCAATTTCACCCCTGCGCATACAGCTCACGGATACATCAACACCCAAACCAGTGAAGCATCATCAACCGACAACGATACTGCAGGGAAAACTATTGAAATAAAGGACAAAAAATCCATTTGGCAAGAATATGATTACGGCGAAGAGACCTTCTTTGCAACTCGCCCCGACGGAGGAATCTATTCGACCATTCGCGACCTTCATTTATGGGAGAAGGCTCTTAAAGAGCATAAAATCATCTCAGAAGAAATGCTCAACACTGCATATACTCCACATATTACTGTAACTGGCAGCACTTGGAGCTCATATCAAAATCGCCCAAACACCTCTTATGGTCTCGGGTGGTTTATCGACACTACACCTGGTTATCCAACAAAGGTATATCACACAGGCGACAATGGTGGTTTTCAAGCCTACCTCGGCAAGTTCCCACAAAAAGATGTAACGGTCATTATACTTGAAAATCGCAACGACAACGATCGTTGGTCGTTAGTAAAAACCATCGACGAAATACTCCTCAATGCAGGTATCCTTTAAGATACCCTACGGATTTTGCGCTTAATTTAGGGAATTACCAATATTAGAAAATACTTTCGTCCGAGGTAAGAGATTGGCGATATGAACGAGGCGACATGCCAGTGTGATGCTTGAAATACTTACCAAAGAATGATTGATTAGCAAAATTCAACTTCGTACTAATCTCTTGAATAGTCAACTCACTATTTTGCAATAACAATTTTGCCTCAAGAATTACATACGAATCAATCCATTCTCCAGCAGTGTGTCCACTAGTTTCTTTTGCTACAGCCGAAAGATGCTTTGGTGTAATACTCAATTTTTCGGCATAGAAATTCACCGAACGCTCATTTTGATAATTCGCCTCAACAAGCAATAGGAAGCGATAAAACACATCTTCTTTACGCCGCAAATTACCTCTATTTGCCGTTTCAGTATCGATATGTGAAGCATAGATGCTCAATGTTTCATAGAGAACCGATTGATACATCGCATCGAGAATACTATCGTAATAAGGAGTGCGATTAGATGCTTGTTTCTTTATAATTGCGGCATGCAAATGTTGCTGTATCTCCAATTCCTCAGGAGAAATCTCAACCACTGGTCGATTACGGAAATACATAAAACATTGCAACAATCGAGAGAACGATAGAATAGAGTGATTTATAGAACTCAACGGTGCCAAGATAACAAATCCACGAAAATCCTCGCTCGCACTATAACCAGTCATAGTATGTCCAGGACGCACTACCATTATATTACTTGATTTCAATTTATGTTCAACCAAGTCAACCGACACAGCCAACTCCCCTTCGATACATACAATTGAAATAAGCGTTTTTAACTTGAATGGGAACATCAAGTGCGAAATAGCCTCAACACTATTCAACACCATCACTCGTTGTGGCCCCTCAAGACCTAATGCTACTTTTCCTGATTTAAATGTATTTGCCATATATTGGCCACTAAAATTGAGAGATTGATCTTTCTACTGCAAAGATAATACTTTAATTTAATATCATATTATTTTTTTGTACTTTTGCATTATAAAACAATCTCTACACCATCATCTCAATGAAAAAGACTATATTATTCATAATCTCAATTCTCGCATTTAGCACCTCATATGCTATATCTATCTCTAACAAAAAAGCTGAAGAGACTTTAAAAAGGCTCGATTCAGAAATTGAGAAACGAGAAATATACCTTACCAAGCAACAAAACACCATTGACTCACTTAAATCATCATTATCGGGCGATTCTATCAAAAATCTCAACACAATCATGAAAATTGCTAATAGGTATGTTGCTTTCGACAACGACTCAGCTTTATTCTATTATAATAAAGGCTACAACCTTGCCAAATCACTCAATGTTGATTCTTTGGCAACATCGTTCAGATTAAAACGAGCAACCTACCTACCTCTTGCTGGATTTATTGATTACGCTACTAATGAATTTAATGCAATTGACACTACTCAACTAAGTCCAATATTATTAACTCAGTACTACGAAACGGGAAAACAACTTTACTCTTATATCGCTTCATATTTTGGCAATTACCCTGAAATATCCTCTAAATGGTACACACTCGCCCTCGACTGCCAAGTAAAGCATCTAAATCGATTAGATCACTCTTCGTTAATATACAAACTAAATATCGGAGAACAATATCTCGACTCCAACGAAAACTCAAAGGCCAAAGCCACGCTTGAAGAGACTCTTAATCATCTCGATGAAGCGAGCAATCTCTATGCCCGTGCAGCCCATGCACTTGCCCGCATTGCTTCAATCGAAAAGAACGACAACGAATACATCTATTATTTAGCCCTTTCAACCATTGCCGACATTAAGTCGGCCACTCTTGAAGTTGTTTCTATGCAAGAACTTGGCGCCAAACTATTAGAACTTAACGACATTACTCGTGCTCATAACTATTCATCAATAGCACTTGCCAACGCCGTAAGATGTAAAGCTACAATGCGCATGATACAATCTTCAAAAGCAATGCCCATTATTGCCCAAGCGCATAAAATAGAGACCGAAAACTGGCAAAAAGTAAAATCATATATCAACATCGCAATTTTTGCGTTGGTACTCGCACTCATTGGCATGCTGATATATCTATTTTTCAAAAACAAACGATTAAGCATCGTCCAAAACAATCTTGTTATTGCCAATAACATCAAAGAGGTATATATTAGCCAATTCTTAAATCTTTGTTCATCATACATGTCTAAATTATCACAATTTAGCGATATTGTTAACAGAAAAATCAGTAGTGGCAAAGTCGAAGATTTGTATAAAATAACCAAATCGGGTAAATTCATTGAAGAACAAAGTAAAGATTTCTATGATATCTTTGACAATGCATTCCTCAACATTTACCCCACCTTCATTGAAAGTGTAAATGCACTACTTCTCCCCGACATGCAGATTGAACTCAAAGAAAACGAAAAATTAAATACCGATTTACGTATTCTTGCATTTATGAAACTTGGCATTGAAGATAGTAGCAGAATTGCTCAAATGCTAAACTACTCGGTAAATACAATATACGCCTATCGCAACAAACTAAAAAATCGAGCAATTGATCGCGAAAAATTTGAAGAAAATACAATGAAAATCAAATCAATTTCTTAGTATTTTTCATAAAAACTCAATATTTATATTTATATTTTCTCGATTTACTCAAAACATCAACATCTTAGTAATAAATTAATTAAATTGTATATATATTTATTTTAATCTATATTTTACTTATAGAGTATGGTAAAACGCAAAAAGACGTTGTAACTTTGCATTGTCATTAAGAAAAACAATGACACAGGATTAAACAAAATTTGTGATTCACACACTTTTTTATATTTAGGGTTAGTATAGATTGTTAGTATTTTTTACGCGATTTTAATATCGCACAAGTAAATGTGTTTTATGTTAGTTATGTAATGTCTTACAAAAGACTACAAATAGGTCACTTCGGGAGAAGCGACCTATTTTGTTTTTACCCTACTCCCATCAATTAGATTCATTATTTTTTGGCAAGGTGGACAAAAAGTAGGATAAAACCTTTGTAATACACTGGAATACATATCTTTGTGAAGAATATTATTGATATGGTAAAAAAAATGCTTTTTTTGTGGCTCAAATAAGGTCGTTAAAAACGGCATGAGAAGCCAAAAACAAATGTATAAATGCAAAGATTGCAATCGTCAATTTGTAGGAG
>JAFYSL010000083.1 GCA_017559355.1 Muribaculaceae bacterium | reverse complement strand
CCGTGTGGTGCGTGATGATATTCCCATTTATAGCGTTGATGCTGCATTTATGGCAAATGCAACAACTGGATATGTGCGCATCTCTCGCTTTGCCGAAGAAACAAACGAGGAATTTCTGAAGGCGGTAAAAGACCTCAAGAAGCAGGGAATGAAGGATATTATTATCGATCTCCAAGATAATGGAGGTGGATATCTCGGTTCAGCATATCATTTAGCATGTAATTTCTTACGCAAGGGTGACCTCGTAGTATATACTGAGGGCTTGCGTTCGCAACCATATTATTTCAATGCAGAGGGCAATGGTTCATTGCTTGATGGTAAAGTAGTGGTATTGGTAAATCAATATTCGGCATCGGCGAGTGAGATTGTCGCAGGAGCTTTGCAGGATAATGATAGAGGGTTGATTGTTGGTCGTCGCACCTTTGGTAAAGGTCTTGTGCAACGTCCATTCCCATTTCCCGATGGTTCGATGATAAAGTTGACAATATCACGTTATCACACCCCTTCGGGACGTTGTATTCAACGCCCTTATGAGAAAGGTGAGGCTGAGGAGTATCGCGAGGATATAATGCGCCGTTATGAGTCGGGTGAGTTAATGAGTGAAGATAGTGTTCACTTTGTAGACTCATTAAAATATGCTACACTCAAAAATCATCGTATAGTGTATGGTGGAGGTGGTATTATGCCCGATAAGTTTATTCCTGTGGATACAACCGAATATAGTGAGTATTATCGCAAGATAGTAGCAAGTGGGAATCTTCATAAATTCTGTCTTAACTATGTTGATGAAAATCGTAAGGCGTTGAAGAATAAATATGCTACAGATAACGATTTTGTGAATGATTTTGTTGTTACTGATGAAATTATGGGCAACCTCATTGAGCAATGTGAAAAGGATAGTGTGAAATATAGTGAGGAGCAGTATCGTCGTAGTGAAAACTTGATAAAAATTGCAGTAAAGGGTAATATTGCAAGCAATCTATATGGTTCAAAAAGTGCATACAAAGTAACTATCCCTTACGATAAGGCATTTATTGGTGCGCTTGATTTGATTAAAAATGAAGAGGAGTATGAACGCCTCTTAAAAGAGGGAGGCTTGAAGAAATAATATGAACACACAAGTTCTTGATGTTCGTCGTGACCCAATGGGGGCTGCAATAGCCGATTTTTATAAAAATGGTATTGCAGGAAGATTGAGGGTGATGTCTTCAATGTTTGATGAAGATGAAATACCGGTAGCTCATCTCTTTCGTGAAGAGGATGAAATGGGAGAGTTGGAACTAAAGGCTCTTGGACTTTCAAAAGGACGGATTCTTGATGTAGGTGCTGGTGCTGGGTGTCACGCTCTAGCTCTTCAAGATAGAGAAATGTCGGTAATGGCTATTGATGTGTCACCGTTGTCGGTTGAGGTGATGGCCAAAAGTGGTGTTATTGATGCTCGATTAGTAAATCTATATGATGAAACACTATGTGAGAAGTTTGACACGATATTGATGTTGATGAATGGCTCTGGTATCATCGGTAAAATATCTAATATGCCACAATTTTTTGCTCGCATTGATGCATTGCTCGCTGAGGGTGGTCAAGTGCTTTTGGACTCAAGTGATTTGATTTATCTTTTTGAAGATGAAGATGGTGGTGTAGATATTGACCTTGCTGCTGGATATTATGGCGAGGTTGATTTTGCTATGCAATATAAAAATATAAAAGGTGAAACCTTTGATTGGTTATACATAGATTTTGAAACTCTTGCTTTCCATGCCGAAGAAAACGGATTTGTGGCAGAGCTTGTGGCAGAAGGTGATCATTATGACTATCTCGCTTGCTTAACTCGCAAATGAAAGTTTAGTTATCCCTTAATTGTTTAACCAAATGAGAGAAGTAAATCCAGTAGAAACTAGTAGGGCATACGCATTTGAAATGTGGATGAATGCTCCTATGCCCATGGTTACATTATTCAAAACACTCAACGTATCGCGATTGATTAAGATTAGTCGCAAGACGGGTATGAAATTTAATATGTTGATGTGCTTTTGTGTAGGTAAGGCGGCAAGTCGAGTTAAAGAGTTTTATATGTTGCCGGTTGGGGATAAATTAATGCAATATGACGCATTGGCTGTAAATACCATTGTTGCAAATCGAGAAGGTGAAGTCAGTTCATGTGATATTCCATTTGATGATGATTTGGAGTTATTTAATCAGCAATATTTGCAACTTACATCGCAAGTGGCGCAAAGTTGCAATAATTATGATATAATCGACAGAATGGTTATAGGCACATCTGCTTTGGCTCAATATGAGATTGATGGAGCGATGGGGATGTATAGTGGAGTGTTTAATAATCCATTTCTCATTTGGGGGAAATATAAGCGTAGCTTATTGAAAACGACGCTTACTGTCTCATTTCAATTTCATCACACTCAAATGGATGGCGCTCATGCAGCACGCTTTATGGATGAGTTGCAGCGAGTGATAAAAGGAATTTCGCTGAAAAAGTAATAAGGTGTTATAATATATAATAATGTGTAAATGGGTTCGCGTCTATGATTGACTGCGAACTCTTGTTATGTTATAATGGTGCTTTTTTTGATACAAAATCGGTAGATGGGGGTTTTGTGGACGAGAATAAGTATGAAAGTTGGTGAGAATATGTTAAATAAATATAAAATAATAAATTTTCGGTTCTTGATATAGGATTGTAAGGAGTGGATTTTAAGTAAAAAACGTCATAAAAAGTGCCTAAATATGCTCAAAATGATATAAAATGGTGCAATTTGAGCTGTTTTCGGGTGTATTTTGGCATAAATACAGGCTTTTCTATGCTGTTGATATGGTGAAAGATAGGAACAAAATCATTTGGTTATTAGCGAATTATTTAGTAATTTTGCAACGTTTTTCGGACTGACCTAACGCTGCGATATCGCTAACTCATTGAGGGAGAAAGTGGTATGTAGTGTTTGGTGTGTGTGAAGATGGATTTTTTAACAGAATTATAATAAATTTTAAGTAACAAAAACAAAGAACTAAGATGCCTACTATTCAGCAATTAGTAAGAAAAGGACGTGTTGCTCTTGAGGATAAGAGTAAATCACCCGCACTTGATTCTTGCCCACAACGTCGTGGTGTTTGTGTGCGTGTGTACACTACTACTCCTAAGAAACCTAACTCGGCTATGCGTAAAGTAGCCCGTGTGAGATTGACTAACGGTAAAGAGGTGAACTCTTACATTCCAGGTGAAGGTCACAACCTACAAGAACACTCAATCGTGTTGGTTCGTGGTGGTCGTGTAAAAGACCTTCCAGGTGTGCGTTATCACATCGTACGCGGTACACTTGATACAAGTGGTGTTAAGGATCGTACACAACGTCGCTCAAAATACGGAGCTAAACGTCCTAAAGCAGGTGCAGCTAAGAAGTAATCGGACCAATAACCGGTGAAGTAACTAAATCGCACAAGAGAATTTATAAAGAAAACGAGTTTTTAACGAGTTTTTGATTTATTGGAACGCTGACATTATTGGTTGAGTAAGCCCCTCGATTAGAGAATCGCTGAGCTGAAGAATAAAGATGAAAGCAACCAAGCAAACAAAAACACAAAACGACAAAGAAAATGCGTAAAGCAAAACCTAAAAAAAGGGTAGTATTACCCGATCCCGTCTTCAATGACGTGAAAGTTTCTAAGTTCGTTAACCATCTTATGTATGATGGAAAAAAGAATATTTCTTATACAATATTCTATAACGCACTTGAAATTGTAAAATCAAAATTGCCTAACGAGGAAAAAACTGCGCTCGAAATTTGGAAAAAAGCGCTCGAAAACGTTACTCCTCAAGTGGAAGTTAAGTCTCGCCGTGTAGGTGGTGCTACTTTCCAAGTTCCAACTGAGATTCGCCCTGACCGTAAAGAGTCAATTTCAATGAAGAACCTTATTCTTTATGCTCGCAAACGTGGTGGCAAAACTATGGCAGACAAACTTGCAGCAGAAATCGTAGATGCTTTCAATGACCAAGGTGGTGCATACAAACGTAAAGAAGATATGCACAAGATGGCAGAAGCTAACCGCGCATTTGCTCACTTCCGTTTCTAATTTTTCATTGAATAATTTCAGATAAAATGGCTAAATCAGACGAATTATTAAAATATACCCGTAACATCGGTATTATGGCGCACATTGATGCTGGTAAAACTACCACTTCAGAGCGTATCCTTTTCTATACCGGTCTTACTCACAAAATCGGTGAAGTTCACGATGGTGCTGCTACCATGGACTGGATGGAACAAGAGCAAGAACGTGGTATCACTATCACATCTGCTGCTACAACCGCATTTTGGAAATATAACAACGATCAATATAAGATCAACTTGATTGACACCCCAGGACACGTTGACTTTACTGTAGAGGTAGAACGTTCACTTCGTGTACTTGACGGTGCTGTTGCTGCTTTCTGTGCAGTTGGTGGTGTAGAACCTCAATCTGAAACAGTGTGGCGTCAAGCTGACAAATATAATGTGCCTCGTATCGGTTACGTTAACAAAATGGACCGTTCAGGTGCGAACTTCTTCGAAGTAGTACGTCAACTCCGTGAAGTACTTGGTGCAAACCCTTGCCCAATTCAAATTCCTATCGGTGCTGAAGAAACTTTCAAAGGTATCGTTGACCTCGTAACAATGAAAGCTTACTACTGGCCTGATGAACAACAAGGTGCTGACTATGTAATCGAAGATATCCCTGCTACTCTTCAAGATGAAGCAGAAGAATGGCGCGACAAAATGCTCGAAAAAATCTCTGAGTATGATGACGCTTTGATGGAAAAATATTTCGACGATCCTTCTACTATTACTGAAGAAGAAATTCGCGCTGGTATCCGCAAAGCTACTCTTACTATGGACATCGTGCCTATGACTTGCGGTAGTTCATTCAAAAACAAAGGTGTTCAATGCTTGTTGAACAACGTTTGTGCTTACCTCCCAAGTCCTGCTGACGGTGGTGCTATCGAAGGTCACTCAGTAGATAATCCAGAAGAAGTTATCACTCGTCAACCTTCAAGCGATGAACCAATGTGTGCTCTTGCATTTAAGATTGCAACTGACCCATATGTAGGTCGTCTTTGCTTCTTCCGCGTGTACTCAGGTGACATGGCTGCAGGTAGCTACGTGTTGAACTCTCGTTCAGGTAAGAAAGAACGTGTATCACGTCTCTTCCAAATGCACTCAAGCAAACAAAATCCTAAAGATGTAATCGGTTGTGGTGATATCGGTGCAGGTGTAGGTTTTAAAGATATTCGCACAGGTGATACTCTTTGTGCTGAAGATGCTCCTATCGTACTTGAAGCAATGGAATTCCCAGAACCAGTTATCGGTATCGCAGTTGAGCCTAAAACTCAAAAAGACCTCGATAAACTTGGTGTTGGTCTCCAAAAACTTGCTGAAGAAGACCCAACATTTACAGTACAAACAAACGAAGAAACTGGTCAAACAGTTATCTCAGGTATGGGTGAGCTTCACCTCGATATTATTATCGACCGTCTTCGTCGTGAGTTCAAAGTAGAATGTAACCAAGGTCGTCCTCAAGTTACTTACAAAGAATCAATCACTCAATCAGTTGAACTTCGTGAAGTATTCAAGAAACAAACTGGTGGTCGTGGTAAGTTTGCTGATATCATCGTTCGCGTTGAGCCAGTTGACGAAGGATTCGAAGGTAACCTCCAATTCGTAGACGAAGTTAAAGGTGGTAACATTCCTAAAGAATATATCCCTTCTATCCAAAAAGGTTTCGTAAATGCAATGAAGAACGGTGTTCTCGCTGGTTATCCAGTAGAACAACTCAAAGTAACTGTTATCGATGGTTCATTCCACCCAGTTGACTCTGACCAACTTTCATTCGAGCTTTGTGCTATCCAAGCATTCAAGAAAGCTTCAGAAAAAGCAGGTCCTGTTCTTCTCGAACCTATCATGAAGATTGAAGTTGTTACTCCAGAAGAAAGTATGGGTGATGTTATCTCTGACTTGAACAAACGTCGTGGTCAAGTTGAAGGTATGGAAACAAGCCGTAGCGGTGCTCGTGTAGTTAAAGCTAAAGCTCCATTGGCAGAAATGTTTGGTTATGTAACTGCATTGCGTACTATCACTTCAGGTCGTGCTACTTCAACTATGTCATTCTCTCACTATGACGAAGTGAGCAGCTCAATTGCTAAAAATGTCTTGACTGAATGCCAAGGCCGAGTAGATTTATTGAAATAATACATTATATTATAATAATATGAGCCAAAAAATCAGAATTAAGCTAAAATCTTACGACCACAACTTGGTTGACAAGTCGGCTGAAAAGATTGTTAAGACTGTAAAGGCTACTGGTGCAGTGATCAGCGGTCCAATTCCATTGCCCACTCACAAACGTATCTTCACAGTTAACCGTTCGACTTTCGTGAACAAAAAATCACGCGAACAATTCCAACTTTCATCATTCAAACGTCTTATCGACATCTACAACTCAACTGCAAAGACTGTAGACGCTCTTATGAAGCTCGAACTTCCTAGCGGTGTAGAAGTAGAAATTAAGGTGTAATTTTAGCAAAGTAGAAAATTTATTTAAATTAAAGAGAAATGCCAGGATTATTAGGAAAAAAAATCGGAATGACATCCGTTTTCAGTGCCGATGGTAAAAACGTGCCATGCACTGTTATCGAAGTAGGTCCTTGTGTGGTTACTCAAGTAAAAACTCTTGCAAGTGATGGCTATGAAGCTCTTCAACTCGGTTATGAGGAAAAGAAAGAGAAGCATACAACCAACCCAGAGCTTGGTCACTTCAAGAAAGCAGGTGTAACACCCAAGAGGCACTTGGCCGAGTTCAAAGGATTTGAAGGCGAGTACAAACTTGGTGACGCAATCACAGTAGAGATGTTTGCTGAAGGCGATTTCGTAGATATCGCAGGTATCTCTAAAGGTAAAGGTTTCCAAGGTGTTGTAAAACGTCACGGTTTCGGTGGTGTGGGTCAATCTACTCACGGTCAACACAACCGTCTTCGCGCACCCGGTTCTGTGGGCGCATGTTCTTATCCCGCTAAAGTATTCAAAGGAATGCGTATGGCAGGACAAACCGGCAACAAGCGTGTAACCGTGCAAAACCTCCAAGTATTGAAGGTGATTGCCGAACACAATCTAATGATGATTAAGGGATCTATCCCTGGAAGTAAAGGTTCAATCGTAATAATTGAGAAATAATGGAACTCGCAGTATATAATATTAAAGGAGAAGACACTGGTCGCAAAGTTCAATTGAACGACGAAGTGTTTGCAATCGAAGCAAACGAGCATGCCGTATATCTCGATGTTAAGCAATACTTGGCTAACCAACGTCAAGGTACTCACAAAGCTAAAGAAAGAAGCGAAGTATCAGGTTCTACCCGTAAGCTCCACAAACAAAAAGGTGGTGGCGGTGCTCGTATCGGTGATATCAACTCACCAGTTTTAGTAGGTGGTGGTCGTGTATTTGGTCCACGTCCTCGTGATTACCGTTTCAAACTTAACAAGAAGCTTAAACAACTTGCTCGCAAGTCGGCTTTGACATACAAAGCGCAAGATAACGAAATCATTATCGTTGAAGACTTCACTTTTGAAGCTCCAAAAACTAAAGAATTCGTAAATTTTGCTAAAAATCTACAACTTGCTGATAAAAAGATACTTTTAGTTTTACCATGTGAAAATAAAAACGTATCTTTGTCTGCTCGAAATATTCCGAACGCAAATCTCATGATTGCGTCGGATGTAAATACGTATGCATTACTCAACAACAAAGCTATTGTCTTGACAGAAGGTAGCCTTGAGGTTATTAATAAATTTTAAGGAGGACGAAGAAAATGGATATAATGATTAAACCAATCGTTACAGAAAAAGCAACTCAGCTCACTGAGCAGCTTAATCGTTACACTTTCCGCGTATCTCTCAATGCCAACAAGTATCAAATCAAATCATTGGTTGAGAAACTTTATGGCGTGAAAGTAGTTAATGTCAACACTCTTGTTGTTAGAGGTAAAAACAAGTCTCGTTGGACTAAGAGCGGTCTTCTTCGCGGTAAAACTACTGCGTGGAAGAAAGCGTTCATTACAGTTGGCGAAGGCGAAACTATTGACTTTTATAGCAACATATAATAGAAAATGGCAGTAAGAAAATTGAAGCCCACAACACCGGGGCAAAGACACAAGATTATTGGTGTATTTAAAGGTACAATCACTGCTAGTACACCAGAGAAATCTCTTACAGTCGGTAAGAAAGCGTCCGGAGGTCGTAATGCCGAAGGTCACCTAACCACCCGTTACCTTGGTGGCGGTCACAAACGCAAATACCGTTTCATTGACTTTAAGAGAAATAAAGACGGTGTTCCCGCAGTAGTAAAATCAATCGAGTATGACCCAAACCGTTCTGCTCGCATTGCACTTCTTTACTATGTAGACGGAGCTAAGGCTTATATAATTGCACCCAACGGCTTAGAAGTTGGCGCAACAGTAGTAAGTGGTGAAGATGTAGCACCTGAAGTAGGTAACGCTCTTCCATTGAGCAAAATCCCTGTAGGTACTCTCATTCACAACATTGAGTTGCGTCCAGGTCAAGGCGCGTTTATGGCACGTTCAGCTGGTACATTTGCTCAGTTGACTTCACGTGAAGGCGCTTATGCAATTATCAAATTACCTTCAGGTGAGACACGTAAAGTGCTCGCAGCATGTAAAGCAACCATTGGTGTAGTTGGTAACAGCGAACACTCACTTGAACGTTCAGGTAAGGCTGGTCGTTCACGTTGGTTGGGTCGTCGTCCACGCAACCGTGGTGTAGTAATGAACCCAGTAGATCACCCAATGGGTGGTGGTGAAGGCCGTGCATCAGGTGGTCACCCACGTTCACGCAAGGGCTTATACGCTAAGGGTCTTAAGACACGTGCACCGAAGAAACATTCTTCAAAGTACATTATTGAAAGAAGAAAAAAGTAATCTGATTAATTAAGAAACTATGAGTCGTTCATTAAAAAAAGGCCCATTTATCAGCGTCAAATTGGAAAAGAAAGTGACAGCGATGAATGAAAGCGGTAAGCAATCGGTTATCAAAACTTGGAGCCGTGCTTCAATGATTGCTCCTGAATTCGTTGGACACACTTTTGCAGTTCACAATGGTAATAAATTCATTCCTGTTTACGTCACTGAAAACATGGTAGGTCACAAGCTCGGAGAATTTGCTCCAACTCGTAACTTCCGTGGTCACGGCGGTAACAAGAAAAAATAATAGAGGCCTGTTATAAATAATTTTTGATAAAAAAAAAGAAATTAAATACAATGGGTGTAAGAAAAAGAAACACAGCCGACAAAATGAAGGAAACCCGCAAATCACAAGCATTTGCTAAGTTGGTTAACGTTCCTTCTTCTCCTCGCAAAATGCGTCTCGTTGCAGACATGGTGCGTGGCCAAGAAGTGTTCCGTGCATTGGGTATCCTCAAGTTCTCAAATAAAGAGGCAGCTGCCAAAGTTGAAAAACTTTTGCGTTCAGCAATTGCCAATTGGGAGGCTAAAAATGAGAAAAAAGCTGAAAACGGTGAACTTTACATCAGCACTATTTTCGTAACATGTGCTCCAATGTTGAAACGTCTCCGTACAGCTCCTCAAGGTAGAGGTTATAGAATTCGTAAACGTTCAAATCACGTTACGTTGTTTGTAGATACAATTGATAACGCTAAAAAAGAGGCATAAGAAATGGGACAAAAAGTAAATCCGATCAGTAATCGTTTAGGTGTCATCCGTGGATGGGATTCTAACTGGTATGGTGGCAACAAATATGGTGATACTTTGCTCGAAGACTCTAAGCTTCGTAAGTATCTCAATGTCCGCTTAGCCAAATCAAGCGTTTCTCGCATTGTTATTGAGCGCACTTTGAAACTCATCACTATCACTGTGTGTATTTCACGTCCCGGTTTGATTATCGGTAAAGGTGGTAGCGAAGTTGAAAAACTCAAAGAAGAGCTCAAGAAAATCACTGACAAAGATGTACAAATCAACATCTTTGAAGTAAAACGCCCCGAGCTCGATGCACAAATCGTGGCTAGCACTGTAGCTCGTCAAATTGAAGGCAAAATCGCATATCGTCGTGCAGTTAAGATGGCTATCGCAGGTACAATGCGTAGCGGTGCCGAAGGTATCAAAGTTCAAGTGAGTGGTCGTCTTAATGGTGCTGAAATGGCACGCAGCGAGATGTTCAAAGAAGGACGTACTCCTCTCCACACACTTCGTGCTGACATCGACTATGCACTTGTTGAAGCACACACTAAAGTGGGTGTTATCGGCGTAAAAGTGTGGATTTGCCGTGGTGAAGTTTACGGTAAACGTGACCTTGCTCCTTCTTTCACTGCAAATAATAAAGAAGGTGGACGTAGCGCTGGTAATGGCTCTCGTCGTGGTGGTTTCCGTAACAATAAAAAAAATCGTTAAACATCAATTGATTCAACACAACAATGTTACAACCAAAGAAAACTAAATTTCGCCGTCAACAGAAAGGCCGCATGAAAGGTAATGCTCAACGCGGTAATCAGTTGGCATTCGGTTCTTTTGGTATCAAGACTTTGGAGTCAAAATGGATTACAGGTCGTCAAATTGAGGCTGCTCGTATCGCTGTGACTCGTTATATGCAACGTCAAGGTCAAATCTGGATCCGTATTTTCCCAGATAAACCTATCACCAAAAAGCCAGCAGAAGTGCGTATGGGTAAAGGTAAAGGTGCTCCCGAAGGTTTCGTGGCTCCTGTAACTCCAGGTCGCATGCTTATCGAAGTAGAAGGCGTAAGCTTTGAAATCGCTAAAGAAGCACTCCGCTTGGCAGCACAAAAGCTTCCAGTAACTACAAAATTTGTAGTACGCCGTGATTATGATCCAACTCAAAATGTGTAATAGATTATGAAGAAAGAAGAAATCAAAGAACTTAGCACACAAGACCTCAAAGATCGTCTTGTAGAGATGGAAAAAGATTACCTTCAACTCAAGGCTAATCACGCAGTATCTCCACTCGATAGCCCTGCTAAAATTACACATGATCGTAAAATGATTGCACGCGTTAAGACAGAGTTGCGTCAGCGCGAACTTAACAATAAATAATCCCAAAACAAATGGAAAAAAGAAATTTAAGAAAAGAACGTATTGGGGTTGTATCGAGCAACAAGGGTGACAAAACAATCACTGTAACCATTAAGTGGAAAGAAAAACACCCTATCTATGGTAAATTTGTGAACAAAACAAAGAAATACCATGCTCATGATGAAAAGAATGAGTGCCAAGTTGGCGATACAGTGAAGCTGATGGAAACTCGTCCATTGAGCAAAACCAAAAGATGGAGATTAGTAGAAATAATCGAAAAAGTTAAGTAATAATTATGATACAGACTGAATCCCGTTTAACTGTTGCAGATAACAGTGGTGCTAAAGAAGCACTCTGCATCCGCGTATTAGGTGGTACAGGACGTCGTTACGCTTCTGTGGGTGACATCATTGTAGTTACAGTGAAAAGTGTTATCCCTTCTTCAGACGTAAAGAAAGGTACTGTATCAAAAGCAGTTGTCGTTCGCACAAAGAAAGAAGTACGTCGTGCTGACGGTTCTTACATTCGTTTCGATGACAATGCATGTGTGTTATTAAATAATGCTGGTGAACTTCGCGGTACTCGCATCTTCGGTCCAGTTGCTCGTGAATTGCGTGCTACTAACATGAAGATTGTTTCACTCGCTCCCGAAGTACTTTAATCGTTAAGCAAAATTAAAAGTAATGAGTAAATTACATATCAAAAAGGGCGATACCGTTTATGTACTCAGCGGCGAAGACAAAGGTAAGCAAGGTCGCGTACTTTCAGTGCAAGTGACTAAGCAACGTGCTATCGTTGAAGGCGTAAATATTGTGACAAAGAGCACTAAGCCCAGCGCAAAATTCCCACAAGGTGGTCTCATCAAGATGGAAGCACCTATTCACATCTCCAACCTCAGCCTTATCGATCCTAAGAGTGGCAAACCAACTCGCGTAGGTCTTCGTAAGGATGAAAAAGGAGTTACAGTTCGTTATTCTAAAAAATCAGGAGAGGAGATTAAATAATGGCTACAACTCTTAGTAAAGATTATACAGAGCGCATTGTTCCCGCTCTTATGAAAGAATTCAACTACAGCACTGTAATGCAAGTGCCTAAGTTGAAAAAGATTGTTATCAATCAAGGTCTTGGTCAAGCAACTCAAGACAAAAAGATCATCGAAACTGCTATCAACGAATTGACAGCAATTACTGGTCAAAAAGCGGTTGCAACTCTTTCAAAGAAAGATATCTCTAACTTCAAGCTTCGTAAAAAAATGCCTGTAGGTGTTATGGTAACATTGCGTCGCGATCACATGTATGAGTTCTTGGAACGTCTCGTGCGCATCGCATTGCCACGTATCCGTGACTTCAAAGGTATCGAAGGCAAGCTTGATGGCCGTGGTAACTACACACTCGGTATTACAGAGCAAATTATCTTCCCTGAGATTAACATTGACAACATTTCTAAATTGTTGGGTATGAACATCACTTTCGTAACATCAGCTAACACTGACGAAGAAGGTTATGCACTTCTCAAACAATTTGGCTTACCTTTCAAAAACGCTAAATAATTTCTGAAGTATGGCTAAAGAATCAATGAAAGCTCGCGAAGTGAAACGTGCTAAGCTTGTTGCTAAATACGCAGCTAAAAAAGCAGCTCTTAAAGCAGCAGGTGACTATGAAGCACTTCAACTTCTTCCAAAGAACGCTTCATATGTACGCCTTCACAACCGTTGTAGCATCACCGGTCGTCCAAAAGGTTACATGCGTCAATTTGGAATCTCACGTATTCAATTCCGCGAAATGGCTTCGGCTGGATTGATCCCAGGTGTAAAGAAAGCTAGTTGGTAATCTTACTCTACAACTGGTTTTAAAAATTTAGAGAGTATTAAATATTGTTCGGACTAACCGAATCAATTTAAACAATTAATAAAAATGACTGATCCAATAGCAGATTATTTAACAAGATTGAGGAATGCGATCAAAGCTAACCACCGTGTGGTTGAAGTTCCAGCCTCAAACTTGAAAAAAGAAATCACAAAGATTCTTTTTGAACAAGGCTATATTCTTAATTACAAGTTTATAGAGGGTGAAACCCCCGCAGGTACTATCAAGATCGCCTTAAAGTATGATGCGAAAGACAAAGTTAACGCGATTAAAGATCTTAAACGCGTATCACGTCCAGGTCTTCGTCAATACACAGGCTACAAAGATATGCCACGAGTGTTAAATGGTTTAGGTATTGCTATCCTTTCTACTTCTCAAGGTGTGATGACTAACAAGCAAGCAGCTGAGTTGAAGATTGGTGGTGAAGTACTATGTTATGTTTACTAATCATATAGGAGGTATAGAATTATGTCAAGAATAGGAAAAGCTCCAATTGAGATACCTGCTGGTGTGACAGTAAAGGTAGAAAATAACGTAGTAACTGTAAAAGGTCCTAAAGGTGAACTTACTCAAGCAGTAAACCCTGATCTCGATATCCAAATCGAAGGTAACATTCTCACCGTATCACGTCCAACTGACAACCGCGAACACCGTGCACAACATGGTCTTTATCGTGCGTTGATTAACAACATGGTGGTAGGTGTTTCAACTGGCTATCGCAAGGAAATGGAATTAGTAGGCGTAGGTTACCGTGCGGCTTCAAACGGCCAAGTGCTCGAACTTTCGCTCGGTTTCTCTCACGCAATATATATTCAATTACCTAATGAGGTTAAGGTTGAAGCTAAGACTGAAAGAAATAAAAACCCACTTATCATCCTTGAAAGTGGTGACAAACAACTTCTCGGTCAAGTGTGTGCAAAGATTCGTTCATTGCGTAAACCAGAACCTTACAAAGGTAAAGGTATTAAGTTTGTTGGCGAAGTTATTCGTCGTAAATCAGGTAAATCGGCTGGTGCCAAATAAGTAAAATAGACTCGTTATGATATCTAAGATACAAAGAAGAAATAAAATCAAGGCACGTATCCGTGGT
Source organism: Muribaculaceae bacterium (assembly GCA_017559355.1). Classification (GTDB taxonomy): domain Bacteria; phylum Bacteroidota; class Bacteroidia; order Bacteroidales; family Muribaculaceae; genus RGIG4079. Next base: position 10,406 of record JAFYSL010000083.1, on the reverse strand, counting down.
AAAGTGTCTGGTACTGCCGCACGTCCTCGTATGACTGTGTTCCGCAGCAACAAACAAATTTATGTTCAACTCGTAGATGACTTGGCTGGCAAAACTCTTGCATCAGCTTCTTCTAAAGGCATCGAAAGTGGAAACAAAACTGAAATCGCTGCTCAAGTGGGCGCTGCTATCGCTTCAAAAGCTATTGCAGCAGGTATTACCGAAGTGGTATTTGACCGTAACGGTTACCTCTTCCATGGTAGAGTAAAATCATTGGCTGACGCCGCACGTAATGGCGGTCTTAAATTCTAACAATTATGGCAAAAAGAAATAATAGAGTAAAATTTGACGGTTCAATCGAATTAAAAGATCGTCTCGTTGCCATTAATCGTGTTACCAAAGTTACTAAAGGTGGTCGCACATTTACTTTTGCTGCAATCGTTGTTGTTGGTAACGAAAATGGCATCGTAGGTTGGGGCCTTGGTAAGGCAAACGAAGTAACAGCAGCTATCGCTAAAGGTGTTGAAGCTGCTAAAAAGAACCTCATTCAAGTTCCAGTTCACAAAGGTACTATTCCTCACGAACAATTCGCGAAATTTGGTGGTTCACGTGTAATCCTTATTCCTGCTTCTCAAGGTACTGGGGTGAAAGCCGGTGGTGCGATGCGTGCCGTGCTTGAAAGTGTAGGTATTACCGACGTTCTTGCTAAATCAAAGGGTTCTTCTAACCCTCACAACCTCGTTAAAGCTACTATCGCTGCTCTTGACGAAATGCGTAGCCCAGCTACTGTAGCTCAAAACCGTGGTATTTCAGTTGAAAAAGTTTTTAAAGGTTAATACTCAACTACAATGGCACAAATTCAAATCAAACAAATAAAAAGCCGTATTAAGTGTCCAGCAGTGCAAAAACGCACTCTTGATGCGCTCGGTTTGAAGAAAATGAATCACGTGGTAGTTAAAGAAAATACTCCTGACGTGATGGGTATGGTTAACAAAGTACGTCATTTGGTAGAAGTGACTAACGCTTAATGTTTTTAATAATTATGGATTTAAGTAATATACAACCCGCAGTTGGTGCTGTAAAAAGCAAAACTCGTATTGGCCGTGGTGCTGGTTCGGGCAAGGGTGGAACTTCTACCCGTGGTCACAAAGGTGCTAAATCACGTTCAGGTTACAGCCGCAAAATCGGTTTCGAAGGTGGTCAAATGCCTATCCAACGTCGTTTGCCTAAATTCGGTTTCAAAAATATCAACCGTGTTGAATACAAAGCTATCAACATCTCTGATATCGAAACATTGGCAACTGCTAAAGGTCTTCAAAAAGTTGGTCTTGCTGAACTTCGTGAAGCAGGCCTCGTTAGCAAAAATCAACTCGTGAAAGTACTCGCTAAGGGTGCTATCGCTTGCAAAGTTGAAGTAGAAGCTAATGCATTCTCTGAAGCTGCACAAAAAGCTATTGAAGCTGCAGGTGGTTCAATCAATAAAGTTTAATAATAATGAGCTTCGTTCAAACCATAAAAAATATTTGGACCATTGAAGAGCTCCGCAAGCGACTCATCGTCACTGTCTTGTTAGTGCTTGTATATCGTCTTGGTTGTTTCGTTGTGCTTCCTGGCATCAACCCTCAAGAGCTCCAAGATCTTGCAAACTTCACTAACAAGAGTGGCTTGATGCAACTCCTCGACATGTTCTCGGGGGGTGCATTCTCGCAAGCGTCTATTTTAGCTCTTGGTATCATGCCTTATATCACAGCATCGATTGTGATTCAATTATTGGGTATGGTATTACCTTCATTCCAAAAAATGCAACGTGAAGGCGAAAGTGGTCGTCAAAAATTGAATCAATACACTCGTTATCTCACAGTAGGTATTCTTCTTATGCAAGGTCCTGCATATCTTTACAACCTCCAAGCACAAATTAATGGTGCAGGTGGTCACATGGATATGGGCTTCTGGATGGTAGCTTACCTCACTATTATTCTTGCAGCAGGTTCAATGTTTATCATGTGGCTTGGTGAAAGAATTACAGATCGTGGTATTGGTAATGGTATCTCTTTCATTATCCTCGTGGGTATTATCGCACGTCTTCCACAAGCATTGCTTTATGAATTCACTAGCCGTTTGCCAGGTTCTACTGGTAGCGAAGGTGGTCTCATCATGTTCGTGGTAGAAATCATCTTGTTGCTTGCTGTAACAATTGGTGCTGTGCTTTTGGTTCAAGGTACTCGTAAAGTGCCTGTACAATATGCTAAACGCATCGTTGGTAACAAGCAATATGGTGGTGCTCGTCAATATATCCCATTGAAAGTAAATGCAGCAGGTGTTATGCCTATCATCTTTGCGCAAGCAATTATGTTCATTCCTTTGACATTAGCAGGATTCAGCACATCAGAAGGTGCTTCTGGTTTCGTTGCTGCTTTCTCTAATATCAATGGTTTCTGGTATAACCTCGTATTCTTCTCTATGATTGTAGCGTTCACTTATTTCTACACTGCAATCACTGTGCGCCCAACTCAAATGGCTGAAGATATGAAGCGCAACAATGGTTTCATTCCTGGTGTTAAACCTGGTAAGAAAACTGCTGAGTATCTTGATACAATTATGTCGCGTATCACATTGCCAGGATCTATCTTCCTTGGTATTGTAGCCATTCTTCCAGCGTTCGCTCGTTTCTTCGGAATCAGCGACAACTTCGCTCAATTCTTTGGCGGTACATCTCTTTTGATTATGGTGGGTGTTGTTCTTGACACACTTCAACAAATCGAAAGCCACTTGATGATGCACCACTATGATGGATTGATGAAAGATGGTAAAATTAAAGGTCGTACAACAGGAAGCGCTTATTAATATCAGCTATTTCAATAATAAATGATTTATCTCAAAACATCCGAAGATATCGAACGTATGAGAGAAGCAAATACTCTCGTGAGTCGCACACTTGGTGAAATCGCCAAGTGGGTGGCTCCTGGAGTTACCACTCTCAAACTCGACACTATCGCTCGTGAATTTATTTGCGATAATGGTGGTCGTCCAGCATGTCTTGGTTATGGAGGATTTCCTGGTACAATTTGTGCCGAAGTTAATGAAGTGGTTGTTCATGGTTTCCCTTCTAACTACACCTTGCGTGAAGGTGACATTATTGGCACCGACTGTGTAGTGGAAAAAGATGGCTTCATGGGTGATTCATGTTATACTTTCGCAGTAGGTGAGATTTCTCCCGAGGTCATGAAGTTGTGTGTAACAACAAAAGAGTCATTATACAAAGGTATTGAGGCTTGTCAAGAAGGTAAAAGAATTGGTGATATTGCCAATGCCGTACAAACATATTGCGAAGCTCGTGGTTATAGCGTGGTGCGCGAAATGTGTGGTCACGGAATAGGTAAGAGCATGCACGAAGATCCAGAGGTGCCTAATTATGGTCGCCGTGGTACAGGTCCGCTCATTAAGAACGGAATGTGTTTGTGCATTGAACCAATGATTAACATGGGAAGTCGCAACGTAATAATCGAAGCTGATGGTTGGACATGTCGTACTCGCGATCGTAAACCCTCTGCTCATTACGAACACACTTTGGCAATAATGAATGGAAAAACCGAGATTTTAACAACATTTGATTACATCAAGGAAGTCCTTGGAGATAGATTTATTTAATAATTATATGGCAAAACAATCAGCAATAGAACAAGACGGAGTCATTTTGGAAGCTCTCTCAAACGCGATGTTTCGCGTAGAACTTGAGAATGGCCATGAAATCACAGCACATATTTCAGGTAAGATGCGTATGCACTACATCAAAATTCTTCCTGGCGACAAAGTGCGTGTAGAAATGTCTCCATATGATCTTTCAAAAGGTCGCATTGCATTTAGATACAAATAATATTAAAACTAAAAGATATGAAAGTTAGAGCCTCAGTTAAAAAACGTACCCCAGACTGCAAAATCGTGCGTCGTAAGGGACGTCTCTATGTGATTAATAAAAAGAACCCAAAGTATAAACAACGTCAAGGATAATTTTTTGTTATTTTTGCAAAAAAAATAGTCAATAAGATATGGCAGTAAGAATCGTGGGAGTTGACCTCCCCCAAAATAAAAGAGGTGAGATCGCCTTGACTTATATCTTCGGTATCGGTCGTAGCGCAGCTAAATCAATCTTGGAAAAAGCTGGTGTTGATGTAAACATCAAAGTAAAAGATTGGACCGACGCGCAAGCAGCAAAAGTGCGTGAAGTCATTGGTGCTGATTACAAAGTCGAAGGTGACCTTCGTAGTGAAATTCAACTTAATATCAAACGTTTGATGGACATCGGTTGCTACCGTGGTATCCGTCACCGTATCGGTCTTCCAGTGCGTGGTCAAAGCACTAAAAACAATGCCCGCACTCGTAAAGGTCGCAAGAAAACCGTTGCTAACAAGAAGAAAGCTACTAAATAATAATAGAATATGGCAAAAAAGACAGTCGCAGCTAAGAAGAGAAACGTTAAAGTTGATGGCGCAGGCCAACTCCACGTTCACTCATCTTTCAATAACATCATTGTGTGCTTAGCCAACAGCGAAGGCCAAGTAATTTCATGGTCAAGCGCAGGTAAAATGGGATTCCGTGGTTCTAAAAAGAACACTCCTTATGCAGCTCAAATGGCTGCTCAAGATTGCGCTAAGGTCGCTTACGACCTCGGTCTCCGCAAGGTTAAAGCTTATGTTAAAGGTCCAGGTAACGGACGTGAGTCAGCAATTCGCACTATCCATGGTGCTGGTATCGAAGTAACAGAAATCATTGACGTTACTCCATTACCACACAACGGTTGCCGTCCTCCAAAACGTCGTCGTGTGTAATCTTTAATCAGTTTACTAACTTTGTCTCTTTTAGTGACATTATCTATTAATTAACTTTGAGATTACTTCAGCAAGCTAAGAGTGAATAGACCATAATTTTCATCACCTCTCTATGGTCGCGGCTGCACTCTGGTTTAATGAAAATCTCTTAAAATTAGAATTCTTAAAAATGGCAAGATATACAGGACCTAAGTCCAAAATCGCTCGCAAATTTGGCGAACCTATCTTTGGTGAAGATAAAGTGCTCGCTAAGAAAAATTTCCCTCCCGGTCAGCACGGTGCCAACAAAAGAAGAAAAACTTCTGAATATGGTGTTCAGCTCCGTGAGAAACAAAAAGCCAAATACACTTATGGTGTGCTTGAAAAACAATTCCGCAACCTCTTCGAAAAAGCATCTCGCACTAAAGGGGTTAAGGGTGAGGTGTTGCTTCAAATGCTTGAATCACGTCTTGACAACGTAGTATATCGTTTGGGTATCGCTCCAACTCGTGCTGCTGCACGTCAATTGGTGCTCCATCGTCACATCGTAGTTAATGGCTCGGTTCTTAACATCGCTTCTTACTCAGTTAAACCTGGTGACGTAGTAGGTGTTCGTGAAAAAGCAAAATCACTTGAAGTGATTGCTGATGCTCTTGCTGGTTTCAACCACAGCAAATATCCTTGGATTGAATGGGACGAAGCTACTAAATCAGGTAAATTCCTCCACGTTCCTGCTCGTGAAGATATTCCAGAGAACATCAAAGAACAATTGATCGTCGAGTTGTATTCTAAATAATAATTAAAAATTAAGATCCATGGCTATATTAGCATTCCAAAAACCTGACAAGATCCTTATGTTAGAAGCTGATAACTTCTACGGCAAGTTTGAGTTCAAACCATTGGAGCCTGGCTATGGTATCACTGTGGGTAACGCATTGCGTCGCGTATTGCTTTCTTCATTGGAAGGTTTCGCAATTTCATCAATTCGCATTGATGGCGTTAAGCACGAATTTGATACTATTCCTGGTGTAAAAGAAGATGTTACTAACATCATTCTTAACCTCAAAAAAGTTGATCTCAAACAAGTAGTTGAAGATACCGACTTTGAAAAGGCTACTATTTCAGTGTCAGGACAGGAGGTGTTCACAGCCGGTGACATCAGCAAGGCTCTTTCGGGTTTTGAAGTTCTTAACCCAGAATTGGTGATTTGTCATTTGGATCCCAGCGCAAGCTTCAACCTTGAATTGACTATTAATAAGGGTCGTGGTTGGGTGCCAGCAGAGGAAAATCAAGTATCTAATGAAGATGTTAATATCCTCGCTATCGACTCAATTTACACTCCTATTAAGAACGTTAAATATGCAGTTGAAAACTTCCGCGTAGACCAGAAAACCGACTACGACAAACTCATTATTGAAATCACTACAAACGGTTCAATCCATCCAAAAGATGCTCTTAAAGAAGCAGCTAAGGTTTTAATTCATCACTTCATGCTCTTCTCTGATGAAAAGATTTCTCTTGAAACCAGCGATAGCAATGGAAACGAAGAATTTGATGAAGAAGTGCTTCACATGCGTCAATTGCTCAAATCTAAGTTGGTTGACATGGACCTTTCTGTTCGTGCACTCAACTGCTTGAAGAGCGCTGAAGTTGAAACACTTGGTGAACTCGTAGTATTCAATAAAACCGATCTTTTGAAATTCCGTAACTTTGGTAAAAAGTCACTTACAGAGCTTGATGATCTTCTCGCTAACTTGAACCTCTCGTTCGGAATGGATATTTCAAAGTATAAATTAGAAAAAGAGTAATAAACGATGAGACATAATAAAAAATTCAATCACTTAAGCCGCACCAAAGCTCACCGTGACGCTTTGCTCGCTAATATGACGATTGCTCTCATCCTTCGCAAACGTATTTTCACTACACTTGCTAAGGCTAAAGCTCTTCGCGTTTACGCAGAGCCATTAATCAATCGTGCTAAAAATGACACTATGGCTAATCGCCGTCTCGTGTTCAGCTATCTTCAAAATAAAGAAGCTGTTACTGAACTTTTCCGTGAAGTAGCACAAAAGATCGCTGATCGTCCAGGTGGTTACACTCGTATCATTAAAACAGGTAACCGTCTTGGTGACAACGCTAAGACTTGTTTCATTGAGCTCGTTGACTACAACGAAAACATGCTCAAAGAAAAATCAGCTAAGAAAGCTCCTCGCACACGTCGTTCACGTAAGAGCGCTGCTCCTGTTGCTGAAGCACCTGTTGCAGAAACTCCTGCTACTGAAGCAGCTGAATAATTCAGCGTTAGCTTAAGATACTTTAAAAGGTCGTGTTTTGCATTTGCAAAATGCGACCTTTTAATTTTTGTCAGATGTAACACTTTGGCCAAAATTGGGTATAATGGCCATTTTAGCGATAAAATCCTAATGAGAGGCAAAGTAGCTAAAGGTAGATTGAAAAAAGTGTTGTAGAGGTCGATTTTTTGAAAATCTCGTAAAAACTTAATCTATTTTATATCAACATATATGAATATTTTTTGTATCTTTGCACTTGATTTATTAGGACTATAAATTGCAAATACAATATTTTACTAAATCTTTAAGGTAAAGAACATTATGAAAATTGAAAAAATCATTGGTCGTGAAGTTCTTGATTCACGCGGTAACCCCACAGTTGAAGTTGATGTAATCCTCGAATCAGGCGCATTTGGTCGTGCTTCTGTTCCTTCTGGTACATCTACAGGTGTAAACGAAGCTCTCGAACTTCGTGATGGTGACAAAGGTCGTTACATGGGTAAAGGTGTAGAAAAAGCTGTTGCTAACGTAAACGGTGCAATCGCTGAAGCTCTCGTTGGTATGAGCGCACTTGATCAAATCGCTATCGACGAAAAAATGCTCGAAGTAGATGGTACTGAAACAAAATCTAACCTCGGTGCTAACGCTATCCTCGGCGTATCTCTTGCTGTAGCTAAAGCTGCTGCTGACTATCTTGGTCTTCCTCTTTACAAATATATCGGTGGTTGCAACTCATACTCACTTCCAGTGCCTATGATGAACATCATCAACGGTGGTGCTCACTCTGATGCTCCTATCGCATTCCAAGAATTCATGATTCGTCCTATTGGTGCTGCTAGCTTCAAAGAAGGTATCCGCATGGGTACTGAAGTATTCCACAACCTTAAGAAAGTGCTCCACGATCGTAATCTCTCTACTGCAGTAGGTGACGAAGGTGGTTTCGCTCCTGCTCTTGAAGGTACTGAAGATGCTCTTAATGTAATCATGCAAGCTATCGAAAAAGCTGGTTATGTTCCTGGTAAAGACATCACAATCGGTCTTGACTGTGCTTCTTCTGAATTCTGCAAAGATGGTATCTATGACTACACTTGGAAAGAAGGTGAAAAAGGTGCAAAACGCAACTCACAAGAACAAGCTGAATACCTCAAAACTCTCGTTGAAAACTATCCTATCGACTCAATTGAGGATGGTATGGCTGAAGGAGACTGGGAAGGTTGGAAAATCCTTACTGACCTCATCGGTGACCGTTGCCAACTCGTAGGTGACGACTTGTTCGTAACTAACGTTAAATATCTCCAAAAAGGTATCGAACTTGGTTGCGCTAACTCAATTCTCGTAAAAGTTAACCAAATCGGTTCACTCACTGAAACTCTTCGTGCTGTAGAGCTCGCTCAACGTAATGGTTACACTGCAGTTATCTCTCACCGTTCAGGTGAAACTGAAGATGCTACTATCGCTGACATCGCAGTTGCTACTAACGCAGGTCAAATCAAAACTGGTTCTGCAAGCCGCTCTGACCGTATGGCTAAGTATAACCAACTTCTTCGTATCCAAGAAGAACTTGGCGCTAATGCAGCTTATGGTTATGGTAAACGCACTAAAATGGCTTAATCATAGATTAAACGTCATATAAATGCGAGGCGTTCTCATGTGAGAACGCCTCGTTTTTGTTTATTTGTGGTGGTGTTTATTTTGTTTTCTAATGTTTTTTTGTTGGAAGGTGAGTGGGGTATTAGTGTTTTAATCGAATAACTCTAATTCCTATCAACGATTTGCTATTTTGAAGATATTTGTGAATGGGTAGGGGGTCGATGATAACTTTCATGGCTTTCATTGAAGCATGCATAAGATGTGGCACACCATTAACCATTGTGATTAATCCCATGTGGCTCACGTCAAGCCCATCGATGTTGGTGCATAAAGCAATGATGTCCCCCTCTTGTAGATATTTTCTTACTAACTTGTTACGTAAAGAGGCTGTTTTGATGTATGGAAAACGATGGTTGTGATAACCGATTTCAATATTTTTTATTTTTTGGAATTCAATAGAATCTGAGAGGGCTTTATAGCTTTTGCGATGCGAAGTCATAAAATCGATAGTTTTAATCTTATGACTTGCGTCGGGGAATTCGGCCGACACCTCAGTGATGTTGCCTCGATATTGATTATCGGTAATCCAGTCGCTGATGTAATGTAGGCGACTGGAATATCCGTCAAGATCTCCACCGCGATATCTTATTTGTTCAAGATTGTGAACATAGTCGCGCCAAGAAGTGCGACCTTCGCCTACGGTGTATGCCATCGCGATTACTGTTTCGACAAAAGTAGTGCAGTCGAGTTGGTCGATATTTACAGTAAGCATCTCAATGTTGCCTTCAAGAGTATGCGCAACATATGGTAATCCTAAAAATTTTTTAGCGATAAAACTGATGCGCTGATTTGGGGTATTGAGATTTTGAGCGTAGGTCTCTTTGAGAATCTCTGTGATTTTAGCAGTGTCTGACGCCTTGTTGTAAAAATTAATCTCGTCAAGAGTGATGCCGTGGATGCTAAAAAAAGGTATTATATATAATAATAGGTGTAAAAAGGTTTGTTTCATATTTAGAAAATATCGGGGTTAGATATTGCAAAGGTAGAAATTTTTTCGTGAAAAATCACAATTTTAACGCAAGATAGGTTTTGCTGAAAATAGCCATGAAAAGATATTAGATATAGTTGATCTGAGTAGAAAAAAATAAAAACATGTTTTATAACATAAAATTTTTCGAGGGTTAATATTGTGTAGAATAGGTTTTTAGGTTAAAAACGGTCAAAAAGCGCTAAAAAATAGTTGTAAAAATATTTGGTGGAATGGTTAAAAGTGTCTACCTTTGCACTCGCTTTTGAAAAGCAATGCAGGGCAGAGGCTCAAGCGGAAACAAAATTGAGGTTTTGAAATAAAAAATAAAAAAATCTACGAAAAATTTTGTGGAATCAAAAATTTGGCTTAACTTTGCACTCGCTTTGCGAAAAAACGAAGCACTAGAACATTGAAATAATTACAATAGACAAGAGTAGTACAAGAGCAATAAAAAAGTTCTTTGTCAATTCTTAAAACAAATAAGTCAAGCAGGAAGTTCTGAACGGGGATTTTCGTTGTAAATCTTGTCAATACAGATTAAATAAATAAATTTAATCTATTTTGTTTTGAAAAGAATAAAATAAGATAATAACAACGAAGAGTTTGATCCTGGATCAGGATGAACGCTAGCGACAGGCTTAACACATGCAAGTCGAGGGGCAGCGGGGTTGTAGCTTGCTATAACTGCCGGCGACCGGCGCACGGGTGAGT
>JAFYSL010000082.1 GCA_017559355.1 Muribaculaceae bacterium | reverse complement strand
GGATGAAAATCCACCGCCACAACTGACTCTTTTTGATTAGGGGGGGGGCTTGTAAATCGCAAAAAAGAATCTCAACCGCATTAAATCTGCGATTGAGACACCTATTTATACCCATTTTGATTTTTATCGGACACCAATAATATTATTATGGGATTTTTTAGCAGAGGAAAATCTGGAGGCATTTTAAACGTTATCCGCTGTGATGAGGAAAATTATTTGGTGTGGAAATGGAGACCAGAAGGTCAAAACGTAAATACTACAACTAGAGAAAATGCCATTCGCTATGGAAGTAGTTTGCGAGTAAAAGACGGAGAAGTTGCGGTGTTTGTATACAAACAAAAAAACGGTCCTATATATGATTTCATCGTAGGACCACACGATGATATAATTAAATCTGTAAATTTTCCAATTTTATCAAATATCGTAGGGCTTGCCTTTGGCGGAGAGTCTCCATTTCAAGCAGAGATATATTTTATAAACTTACAAGGGAATAATCAAGTAAGATTTGCTGTGCCATATTTTGATGTAGCAGATCCTCGTTTCCCTGATTTTACTATACCTATTGCCGTAAGGGGAACTATTACATTTAATGTAACTAATTATAAGCAGTTTATAAAATTAAATCGGCTAGTAGATTTTGATCTTGAAAAATTCTTAACGCAAATTAAAGATACGGTTATCAAGTATACTAAGGGTATTGTTTATAATAGCCCTTCTGAAAACAATATTCCCGTAATACAAATTGAGCGCAATGTAGTAAAAATTAGCGATCTTATCCAGGATCGACTTGTTTCAATCTTTGCTGATGATTTTGGAGTAAATTTAAAACGATTAGATTTATCTGCGATTGAAATAGATAAAGATAGTGACAATTATAGAGATCTCTATCGTATTACAAAAGAACAACAAATAATCCAAGCAGAACAAATAGGTCGTCGAGCTCAAATTGACACTGAAATTTATGCAGAAGCAGGACATTTAGGAGCACAAAGTCAGCATATTCAAGCGCATGCAATCAATAAGCAATCTGATGTCCTTAAGACTTCTGCAGAAAGTATGGGACAATTGGGCGGAATGAACATTAGTAGTGGTGATATTTTTAACCCGACAGGTATGATGATGGGAATGGCAATGGGAGGAGTTATAGCAAACCAAATGACAGGAATGATGAATAATTTTAATCAAGCAAGTTCCCCAAATCAACAACCTCCTACAATGGGAGGAGAGGTTGTTCCCCCACCAATTCCAACTTCTATTCAATATCTGATTGGAATTAATGGACAGCATTATGGACCATATAATATACAACAAATGCAACAGATGGCTAGAAATGGACAAATAAATATTAACACACTTGTTTGGACGCAAGGTATGCCTCAATGGGCTACAGCAAGTAGTATCCCTGAACTATCGTGTATATTTATACCTCCAATGCCACCAACTTTATAGTACTTCAAAATATTAATAAATCTATTACATTTTTAATTTGACATTATGCTATACTTAGAGTTGTTAAGAGGAACTTTATCTGTTATTATTTTTTCAATATTTATTACTCTTGTAATCTATTTTTTCGTATTGTGGGGATTAAAAAAAATTAATAAATACAATGTTCGAAACTTTTGGTTTATTATCTGTTCAATTATATTTATCCCATTTTTGTTTTTTGAATTATCTTTATATTTTGCAGGGAGTAAAGTTGAAGAAAATTTTGTATCACCTGCTCATGAATATGCCCGTTCATTAGCAGAAAAAGTAGATATTTACACCTCGACAGCAGCAAATACCGTAAATGGAACTGTTGACAATTTTACTTCATCTAAAGAAGAATTATTACCAACAAATATTGTATCCGAGTTAAAAAAAAAGTATCCAAAACTCTCTATTTTTTTAACTGATAAAGGCATTAATGGAGATTCTAGTGAGGATATTATAACTTCGATATTTGGCAAAGTGGAAGATGCCATAACCAACTTTAAATTACAGAGAGTATTTGCTATCGTAAAATTTGCTATCGTTTTTATAGGTTTTTCATTGTTTTTTGGATGGCGAAAAAAGAAAAGAAAAGAAAAAAAACAATTATTAAGTAGTCAACAAAATGTTCCTAATTCTAAAATGTTGACATCTGAAGAGATGTAAATTTAAAAATTAGTTTAAATAAATTAATGAAAATTTATCAAAAAGAGGCATATTAAAAAAGTGATATATCCCACAAAAATTAGATAAATTGATAAATATCTGCAATCAGATATTACAAACTGATAACTAGTCGCATCATAAAAAAACGCATAATCAATCAAGGATATGCGTTTTTATTTTACATTTTTTTAGGTCAACTGCTATATTATTGCCTATTTTATTACACTTACACTTTCGACCTTAAAAGACAAAAAAAGACAATTTGATATGCAATTTAATGTCTTTAACTTTGCTCGCAGAATAATAAACCAATAAAAGGAGAATGCCGAAAATCCATAAAAGAGTAGGCATAATATTTTTAAATCATATTTATTATGGAAGAAAAAAAGATTAGTGGTTGGAGTAAAGCCACAATGGTATTAGGTATTATTACCTTGGTTATTGCTTTATTGCCTTTTCTTAGTGCTTGGTTTTTGATTCTCAGTCCCCTCAATTGGATTTTGGCTCCTATTGGGATTATTTGTGGGATTGTATCAATTATCAAATCACAAAACATGTCTAAATCAGTTATTGGATTATCATTGTGTGTGTTAGCATTTATAGTTCCTATCTTATTTGCCGACTTATATGTTGCAAGTGCCGTAGATACTACTGTTAACACTCTAGACGCAGTAAACAATATTGTGAAAACAACTGAAAAAATAACCGATACCGAAACTGACGCTGATGACGCGACTGAAGAAGAATCTACAGGCGACACAAAAATCGACAAAAAGATCAGCAAACTTGAAGATGCTGCCGATGAATTAATTGAAAAATACGACCAAATTGGCGAAAAATATGGGCTGCTTGAACTTCAAGAAGAACAAAACGACCTCGCTAACGAAATTTCAGAGCTCAAAGAAGAAGACCTTACTTCTGCTCAAAAAAAGCGTCTAAGCAAACTTGACACAAAACTTGCTAAAGTTGCAACTAAAGCTGCGACATCCACACTTGGTGCAATTTTCGGCAACTAATTTCTTAATTCAAATAAAAACACGACAGCGATGCTTAAAGCATCGCTGTCTTTTTCTATCAAACATGTATAATAAAATTATGCACTATAGACTTAAGAGGATTTCACCTTTCCCTACTCTATTTCAAAGGCACTTCGATGCGGAAAGTGGTGCCTATACCAGGCTCGGAAGTGAGGACATATATTTTCCCTGAGTGGTATTGCTCTATAATGCGTTTGGCAAGGGTCAACCCGAGTCCCCAACCACGTTTTTTGGTAGTATAACCTGGATTGAATATCGTCTTAAAGTTTTTGCGTGAGAGCCCCTTCCCTGTGTCGGCCACTTCGATATATCCTTTGTCTTTTTCGATGCCAGTAGTGATGATTATTGAACCTGAGCCTTCCATCGCATCAACGGCGTTCTTAATGAGATTTTCCATTACCCATTCAAACAGTGGAGCAGATGCCTTTACTGGAATTGCTCCTGCACAGGTGTTGATTGAAAGTGAAATGCGTGATGAAATGCGCGATGCCATATATGATGATGCTCGCGTTACTACATCGTTGAGGTTTTCGTCCTCCATTTGTGGTTTTGATCCAATTTTTGAGAAGCGAGAGGCAATAGTGCTCAATCGTTGCACATCTTTATTCATCTCGGCAACGGTTTCGGCATCAACACCAAGACTCTCCATGAGTTCCATCCACGCCATAAGCGAAGAAATGGGCGTGCCAAGCTGATGTGCAGTTTCTTTTGATAACCCCACCCACACTTTGTTTTGTTCGGCAGTTTTGGTTGATGTTACAGCAAAATACACCACTGCAATAAACGCCAACATCACAAGTAATTGAATATAGGGATAGTAACTCAATTGTTTCAATAATGTTGAGTCTTCATAATATAGATATTGATTCCACCCCTCGCCTATCTCGATATTGATTACATTTGACGAGTTGCGCAAATCTTCAAGTTTTTCATTGAGATATGCCACGTTTGCGTCTGAAAGATACATAGGGTTTAGCGAGTCAATTGGCTCGGGCAACGAGAAATTACTATGCGACAATATATTTCCAGCATCGTCAGTAAGCAATACCGGTATTGTGTGGTTACGATTGATGATGCTAAATAGGAAATCCACATCGGTGCCCGACTGCTGAGTAATCATCTCTTTAGTAGCGTCAGCCCATATCTCCATGCGTTCGCGCTCCTGTTGCGAAAGGTCGTCAACAAGGCTATTGAAGAAATATAAAAATATCGCCACCACAACTACTGCGATTGCGAAAAAAGCAATTTTGCCATATCGGCGTATGTCGTAAATATTAGCCATTAATATTAAAACGAGCAGTGTTAATGATTATTATATCTGCAAATTTAGATAAAAGTGAGTAATTTACTACCTTTGTCATTGATTTTTTGTAGTAATATGGAATATTTAGAGATAATAGGCACGATAATAGGTCTCGTTTACCTTTGGCTTGAGTATCACGCAAGCATATATTTATGGGTGGCGAGTGTGATTATGCCTATTGTATACACTCTTGTATTCCTCGACGCAGGATTGTATGCCGACATGGGAATACAAATCTACTACATTTTAGCGTCAATCTACGGCTTCATCTGTTGGAGTTGGGCAATTGGTCGCAAAAACAAAAAAGATGTAGCAGAAGAGTTAAAAATAAGCCACACACCCCGTCGACTAATCACCCCGTTGAGCATAATCGCTGTAGTCCTTACCCTTGCCATAGCCTACATACTCATAACATACACCGATAGCAATGTGCCTTGGTGCGACAGTTTCACAACCTCATTGAGCATCGTTGCAATGTGGCTTATGGCTCGCAAACATATCGAGCAATGGTGGGTATGGCTCGTTGTCGACGTGGTAAGCGCTGGTATATACATCTATAAGGATTTATATTTCACAGCCTCATTATATGCCCTTTATGCAGTAATTGCTTACTTTGGATATAAGAAATGGAAAGAACTGATGCTAACACAATAATAGAATTTGATTTCACGCCACAGGCAGTAATCGTGGGTGGGGGCGACTTCCCAACCCATGAAATCCCGTTATCAATACTCCATGCCTCTCCACGAGTAGTGTGTTGCGATGGCGCTGCCGACGAATATCTTGCCCATGGGCTAATTCCTTGGCGCATCGTGGGCGACGGAGACTCGTTGAGCACTGACACTAAAGCAAATTATCGTGATATTATTCGCATCAACCCCGACCAAGAGACCAATGACCAAACCAAAGCAATTGAATACCTTGCACAAAAAGGGATAACAGATATTGCTATAGTTGCAGCCACAGGTCGCCGTGAAGACCACACATTGGGCAACATTAGCCTACTGATTGAATATCTTCGCATGGGATTAAATGTGAGAATATATACCGACTATGGCATGATGGTAGCATGTCGTGGCAATCATTCATTCAAATGTCCAATCGGAACTCCCATATCAATATTTGGATTTGGCACCCAAGGAATGCAAAGCGAAGGACTCGCCTACCCCATTCGCGATTTCACATCGTGGTGGCAAGGCACACTCAACAAATCCACACAAGATCTCTTTAGCATCACCTGTCAAGGAGACTACATCGTATATATCGGCTACAACCGATAGAATTTATCGTTGGTTTTGCTTGTTTTATCGTCAGCCCGACGATAACCATTAAATCTTAGCACCTAGAAAGTCTTGCTCAATGAAGTGAGCCACTGCATCGGTAGTATTTGCTCCTATTACCTTATGAGCAATGGCTTTGACCTCGGGGAGTGCATTCTCCACTGCTATTGCCACATCGGCAACTTGCATCATAGGTATATCGTTGAGATTATCTCCAAACACCACTACCCTATCAGCATCTACATCTTTTGCCAACTGTTTTACAGCCTCGGCTTTCGACACCCCAGGCGCAAACAGCTCAAGCAACCCTGTTTTCTCTCCAAATATATCGACATAGCACGACACCGAGCAATCGATTGTAGCACGAATATCATCGGCAAGAGCAAAGATGCGATCACATTCGCCCATAGCAAAGAAAAACACCACTCCAGGAAGATATGGCAACAACCCATGAGGCGTATCGATATTAAAATCCTTGAGACCAAGATTCAATCGATTGTCGACAAACTCCTGTTCACCCACCGACATCACTCCATTGTGATACACCTGCATCGTTTCCCCCTCGCACAATGTGTAACGAAATGGATTTACGCCATACTCCTCACACTTTGCCATCAACTGCTTATATGTATCTTCGGCAAGGTAGCGTGTGTTTACATAAGTCTTTGTATCGCGACACCACATTGCAGCCCCAGTCATCACTATTGCAGGCAACGAAGTAACGGCTTCAGCAAGAATAATCTCCACTGTAGCAGGTGTGCGAGCTGTAGCCACAGTAATATTAGCACCACGACGAGTCAAATCAGTAATAATACGAGCCGACACATCGCTCAACTTACTATCAGCACCCAACAGCGTGCCGTCCATATCGGTTATATAAAGAGTCTTTGCCATACTGATTGCAAAGATAGTAATTAAAAAGGAAAGAGTAAAAAGGACGAAGGGATTACATTATATGCAACCCCCTCGAATCTATTTTTGTGATTTTTTTTACTCAATTTGTCGTATTAACAACCCTGGATAAAAATCTTTTCCACTTTCTTTTACGAATGTTGTAAATCCAAAGTCAGCGCCATAGGCACCCTCTTCCTTCGCCATAAATCTATTGTCCCAAATCTTTGATGGCACAGGTTTAATTATACCTACTCGCTTATATTCAATTTTGCCATCTTTTTCCTCGGGCTCAAGAACTTCAAAACGAGAATTGCTTGTAATACCCTCTTTTAACCCGATTTGAGCAGTAATTGCTGGTTCTACGCTAAGAATTGGCGCTTTAATTCTAAATTGGTCATATGCTTTTTGCAAGTCTGCAACATTATCATCGATAGCTCGTTGACATGCTTTACGCACCATCAGATAGGGTTCTTCTTCTTTAATCCCAAGGAATGATGTCATAGAGCCTTTTGATTCAACATTTCCTACATATTTCATCTTAAACTTATCACGATTTTCCTCAAAAGCTTTACGCTTTTCTTCATCTGGTTTATTTGAATAATACAATTTGTAGAATGTTGAAGCTGTTTCTTCATCCCAAACTAATTGATATAGTCGAGTGTTAATTTTTACCTTAAATCCTTTATACGTAGCTGTTAAATCTCCCAGATTCTTGCCTAAATCACTTAAACCATCTACTCCAGTAGCAATTTCAGCTACAGCTCCAAGAACAGAAATAACATTGCCCCATGCTCGACTTCTTTTAGCTTTATCAATATATCTAACTTCATTTACTAGCAAGAACGTGTTGCCTATTAACTCTTCACCAGCATCCTCCAACATAGCCATACCTCTCACTGATCTTGAGGCTAATTCTTTATCCAATTCAGATGCATTGTATACTCCACGAGATTTTATTAAATCCATTGAGCATTCTCCCGTGAGGATGTCGCGTTCAAACCATTTGGCAACTAAACGGCTACCTATGTGATTGTTATTAATAAATTTTGTTATTTCATTGTCATAATTACCTTTTGAATTTACGCTAACAATTTTAACGCTCAAATCATGGTCATTATATTGATCAGGAACAGGAATCGCCAAAAATTGGTCTTTAATTTCACCCGCGAGTTCTTGCTCGGAATGACTCACCATAACACTATATATAGAGCTACGATTATATTTTACATCAGTAACTTCTAATTTATCTGCGCTTATAGAAGGAATGGATAACACTATAAACGCCAATATGTATATCAGTCTTTTCATTGTCATCTAATATTTAGTAATCCCACAATGTAGATTTAATAATCTCTGTCAACTTCGCTGCATTTCGATTTTCATCAAGTGAGATTTTAAATCGATAGGTATCGGTTTTAGTCCACTTATTGCGACCTCTTTTGAGCATAAAATTGTATGCACCTTTCGCTACTTCATACGACTCAAATGCACATGGAAGCATCAATTCGCCTGTAACATCTATAATACCAAATTTATCAGAAGAGTCTTTCACAAATGCTCTATTCTCAAACTCTACATCAAAATTCCACACTCCTTTATATGAGCATTCAAAAAGAGGTTGACCTATTGCAAAATCCAAGCATACCCATGGACTTCCACTTGCTTCTTGAGCCCATTGATATTTAGGATTTTCAGTAGTTATGAGGTTTAATGTATGCCATTTACATGGAATTACTTCATTCCCTTCAGTATCTATAATTCCCCATCCATTATTTTTCTTCACGAATGCATAATCAAACTTAAATGGAAATATCGAACTATATATAGGCTGAATTCTATACACCCCATATTTGTCAATATATCCAAACAAATCATCTTCTTTTTCTCGAGCTGCAAAAAGCCCTTTATATGGAGGGAATATTAAATTATACGACAATGATACAACTTCGTTCCCAAAAGCATCAATAATCCCATTTTTCATATTATCCCCCTGAACAACATATACCCCCTCTTTTCGTGGACGCACTGTTGGATACTTTGAAGAGATACATGATCCTGTTTTGTCAATTAAATATGAATAATATGCTTTTTTTGTTTTGTCATACGCTGTTTGAACAGCAACTCCATCTTCAAATGCATATGTATCATACACTGTAGTTGTATATAACAATGTTTTTGTTGCTAAGTTATAATAATTATATCCTTTATCTTTTTTAGGGATTACTACCGACATACCCTCTTCAGGACCAAACGCACAATAATATTCACCAATAGGAATTATTTCATTCCCATTCATGTCAAAAACACCATTTTTTGAACCGTCATCTTTCTTCGATACATATAAATATGGGCTTTCTGAGAGATCCAATGAACTGAATAGTTTATTTTCCACCCTATTTTTTACCAAAAGACGATGAGATCCTGATTCTTCTACAATTTTTCGAGTGTAAAAATTAAGTTTTGCCAAGTCTTCTTCACTTCGTTTATTAACCCATGGTTTGAACACTCCTAATGAAGCATATTTTGCTGGAATAATTTCTCGGCCATCTTTTTTATATACCCCATACTTTCCTCCAGTTATAAATTCGGAGTTTGTTTTGCTTTGCTTTCCTCCCTTATTCACCCAGCATAAACCATTTTCATTAAATGCTCCAACAGCTATAAATTGGCAAGGAACTACAACCTGCATTGATTGGTTAATATATCCATATTTATCACCTTTCTTTACATATGCAATGCTATCAACAAAATTTCCGATTTCTTCATATTCACACTTAAGGACAACTTCGCCTTTTCGGTTTATGTAGCCCCATTTTCCTCCTTCAACAAGGATACCATCATCAACATCTCCTCCAGTAGCAACCCTACAATAGTCTCCTTCCCAATTACGAATTTCAGAATATGTTATTTTTACGACTTCATTATCATTGCAATCAATATATCCCCATTTGTCGCCTTTACGAACCTTAGCCCAACCATCAACAAAATCGGTGGCATATTTGTATTTGTGTTTGATTACAACATTACCATTATCGTCTATATAACCCCAGTTCCCTTTTTCATTTTGGTCTGGGTATAAACCCTGTGCACTTACGCTCAATCCAAGCAAAATGCAACTTAGAAATAATATTTTTCTCATGGTTTTATCCTTTTATCAATCCAACCACATTAGATTTGTAGTAATCGGTTGTTGACCTTTCCCATATGCTACACCTACAGCACGAGCAGCCTCAATGCGACGACGTTCCAAATCTATTTCATTATTATATTTTTCTTTATTTTCAAAGTCCCAATTTTCTTTTGTTACTTTTGAAATATCCTTCATCAATTTAGATGCTTCACCATAACATGACGCACTTGGATCAATCATAGCCAAAAGAGCAAGTGCTTTCTCTGCTCCATATTCATCTGGAGATGCGCCCCATGCTGCACGAGCTTGAGCAAGTAACATTTGGCTTTCGTAGTCCACGTATTTGCTATATATCGAAAGCATTACCTTTGACACTTCATCATAACCTACACAACATTCTGGGACCAAAGCCAAATAACTTAAAGCTTCATCATAATTGCGAAGTGCCGACGCAGCCTCTGCTTGTTTAATCAATACTGGATACTCTTTATTAAAATAGTCTAATATTTTCTTACTACCTTGTGTTACAAAATTTTGCAACTTTTGATTTTTACCATTCAATTGGCTAAATGCATTTACAAATGCTCGAGTTTCACTCGTACCAACTCCTCTCAACTCATAAGTAGTTGTGGCATACACTCTGCGAGAAACTACATCTCCAATGTATAGAGTCAATGTTGAATGTATCACATCTTTTGCAGGAGGTCCTGCAACAACATCCTTATACAAATGTGAGATTTTTCCTGTAACAAAAAAACGGTCATAATCAGGACTAGCAGTTACACCTGTCGCGGTAATCGCAGTAGTCAAACGCGTCATGAGCATCTCATTTACCTCATCGGGGATTTCATCACCTTGAGTTACTGGCGCTACCATTAAATGGATATCACATTGTGCCGATGCTACATTACAGCATACTAAAATCGACATGGCACAAAATATATTTTTTATAATATTCATTGTTCGTAAGATTTAATTTGAAACTTATTTTTCTCCAATAATTAATATTGCTTTACCCAAACCCTTTGTTACCAATTTTGATGTCAAATTATAGGGAGCTTTGCGCAAATACTTGCGTAATTCCGATGCAAAATGACGAGTATCCATTGGCATACCATTGGTGCGATAAAGAGGGATTCTCACTTGCTCAAATACCATTACATTTTCTGTTGCATCGCTCAAACTATAGCGGTGCTCTACTGTATTTTGAGCAATCCAATCATCTATAACTTCAGTTAATTCCATTCCATCAAACTCGTCTTCAAAAGACGCTCCTGAACCATTATCAAATACTCTCAATTCAAGAGCTATTTCACGACCATTTGTTAGTAAATCATCAAAATGGTTTTGAAGTTGAATTACAAAGTTATCCATATTTTGCACCACTGCTTCTTCTATTAGCACAGGAATCTCTGCTGAATATGACGCTGCACCTGTACCTTGTGCTGCAGCAACTTGTTTATTAGTATAAGCATCAAGTCCACGCAATGTATATGTTACCGAATTTTTTGGTCCTACACTATTAATCTTCCACGCCAACTCTACGATGATATCAGCCTTTGCTCGCGCCATCAATTTTTCATAGGGAGTTTCGGCTAATGTTGCTCCCGATGTTTTTGACACCAACATTGCATTTTCAGCCTCAGCTTGATTTAAACTTTTTATTGTAGCCGACAAGTCTTTTAATGGGAATCCATTTTCCGACATCAATTCTCCGATTTTGGTAATAGCATTATACAAGTCAGAGTGATCTTGCAAAGCTCTCTCATACTCAGGTATGTATGTTACTTTTCCTTGATTTTCTGATTTTGTCATATATCCATTTTCAGAACACCATGTGTCGGCAGGCACGACCATAATTGTTGGTTTCTTTGCTTGGCCAAACATAACCATTGGCAATAACAAAAGTATTGCTATAATCATTCTTTTCTTCATAATAATGCTATTTTATGGTTTTATAATATTATCATCAATAAGGCGTTGGCGAAGTTCTGCTCGTTTCACTCTCACCACAACACCATAATTTTGTTGAGTAGAACTCTTTGCTTTTACTCGTGATGTGAGATTTTCATCTTCATTTGTCACATATTTTGTATATTCTCCGCCATCTCTAAAGAATACATTAAAATAGTATTCATACTTTTCTTGTGCATTAACCTCCAATATCAATGCACGCTTATTGCACTCTCCCGAACCAGAAGTAATACCCTTAAAAATCACATCTCTTAACGCATTTTTCTTTGCTTGCTCTATGGCATCAGCCTTGTCTTTACCCTTTCCCCATGCTCTTAATGTTTGAGAACCATCAAGTTCAACTCCGAGACATTCTGTTTCATATGTCATAAAAGCATACTCTTCTGATATAGTAGTATTTGTTCTACATGAAGAAATTCCAAAAATCCCCATTAAAAAGAGACTTATCGCTATTATATTTTTTAATTTCATATATATTCCTTTTTAAAATTCATAACCTATTTTCAACGCTACAAACGATGTAAATTTTTGTTCTGCAATTTTTTCTGTTTTTTTATCGTATGAAAATTGCTCCATTGATTGTCCCATATATGATACACCTACAGTGAAAGCCGAACGTGGTTCTCCAAATCTTACCCCAATTGTTGGGCGGAACATAAAACCATCTCGTACCGTAGCGCCTAAATCAACTGAATAATATGGCACTATTGATCTGCTTTCGGTCGACATTATATTACCTCTCACATTGACAAAAATTGGCATTGACCATGCATTTGATTTGTAACGTAAACTACTGTTATTAATATAATAACGAGCACCAACACCTAAGCCGGCACGGAAATATTCGTTAAAGCGATAACCTCCGACAAAGTCCAATTCTACCAATTGAGCATTTTTACCATTTGTATTGCAAGAGAGACCTCCTACTAATTCACCCGCGCACCAAAACCCTTGAGTTTCCAACATATAATCTTTATGATTACTATTGTTTCTTGGATCAGGCATATTTGTTGACATACCATTCGAAACACGATTCACCTCAATCATAGGATATGTATATACTTGACCATTTTCGGATCTAATTGTTACCGATGCATTTTCTTTATACTGCTCAATTGTGCCCTTGATTACGCTACCATTTTTTAGATATACATAATCATTTTGAGCACTAACTAAAAGTGTTGTAACAAACACTACAAATAACAAAATACTCTTTTTCATACTCTTATATTTTTAGAAAGCTGAATTCAAACCTTTAATAACTCCAGCCGCTTTAAGATCACTAACTAACTGGTCTTTATTTACCGAAACAATAGCACTTATTTTGTACTCTTTGCCCGATTTTATCACTTTTTGCGATCCATTTACTGCCGATACATAATTTTTACTCATTCCATTTTCAGCAAAGAATTCTTTGTAAAAATCGGCATGTTGAGCTTCGGATGCTGGACCTCCTGCCAATGGCTTTTGATTTTGCCGTAATTCCTTGTTGGCAAAACCTCTAAATAAAACTCCATGAACAGCACATCTTGCAATTTGTGCATTTTGCACTTTCGATTTTTTTGAAATTACTGTAACTTTTACCAAATAAGTTCCTTGAGCGCCAACTCCTGCACCTTCAATCTCATAATCCACTCCAGTATAATTCTCTCCTTTTACTGAAAAAATAGATAATGAGAAAAATAGAGTCATTAATAGCAAAACATGTTTAACCATAATAAGAAATTTATAGATTAGTAATTATTGTTAGTTGCATTTTATAATTCTATATATTTTTCATTCGTATTAAGATTTTACATAATTAAAGATAATTTTACTAAAAAAATCTACCTTTTCGCAAAGGTAGGAAACTATCATCTTTTTATATTAATTTCCCAGTTAAAATTCCTTAAATGACATACCTAACTTTAACAAATATTATCAAAAAAGCACGACTCCAAGGAATCGTGCTTTTTTAAGTTTATGCTATACTGTGTTCGATATTATTCGAGGTAGCAAGCGTAAGGTACAACTGAAAGGTCGAGAGTGATAGTGAATGTACCCGCTGCTGGAGCTTTGAGGTTAGCACCGTTAGGAACGAGGTTATATTCATCTTCACCACCAAGGTTGATAGCCCAGTCGTTGTTGCAACGGAACTTGTATTGGTCACCTTCGTTGAGAGTGATTGTACCAGTCCAGAAGATACCATCTTCTGATGTCAATGGAAGTGATTCTGACCAACCATTGAATTCACCGATAACACCGATAGTTTCAATCTTAGTTGCTTTCCAAGTCAAAGCAGCGATGTTAACATCACACCAGTAGAGACCTGATTCTTCAACTGTGAGGTTACCAGCACCACCATCTGTAGAAAGTTTGCCATCACCAGCATCACCATAGTTAATGTGTGACCAGTCAGCAGCAGATGTAAATTTGAAACCGCTAACTGAAAGGTTTGCAAAACCGAAGTAGTTAGCATAGTCAGTAGTGAACAACATTTGTGATCCACCATGGTTCCAACCGTTAGCATCACCAGGAGTCCAAAGGTTATCAAATGCAGGAGCAAATGAATAAGTCAATGTTTCCATATTGATTGAGAGCACCCAAGGTCCTACAGGCATTTCACCCCAACCTTCACCTTCAACCAATGTACCAGTGTTTTCAACGTCGCCAGCAACAGGAGCGAAAGTGAGTTCAGCACCTTTTACTGCCCATTCTTGAGCTTCAGCGTAGTCAACTTTGAGTGAGAATACTGGGTTATCATATTGGTCACCACTGTGATTGAATGCAACAGCTTCGCCACCATTGATTACCAATGAATAAGCTTCTTCGATTACGCGTTCAGCAGGGAATGGAGTAATAGTTACTTTGTGAGCACCATAGTAAAGGTTTGGATCACCAATGCGCACTGAAGATGTACCATTTACTACATAAGCAGCAAAACGCACATAAGCGTCTTGAGTTTTTGGATTTTTACCAAGAACTTTCAAGGAAGCAGCTTGCCAATCAGCAGGTTTTACACACACTTGATTGTTTTCGATGCTTGTTGCAACTTCTTGAACAGAAGCAAAATCGTTAGATTTTGACATTTGCATAACAAAAGTCAAGTCACCAACAGCAGGAAGGTTTTGAGCCTCAACGATATTGAGGACAGCAGCATTTACTGCTAAATCGTAGAGTGCTTTAAGGTCAAATGAAGGAGTGGCAGTTGTATCTACTGGAGCAACTGAAAGGCCTTCAGCCGACATAATAGGCTCTTGTGGATTGCTTTGTGGTTGTGCAGGTTCATAATTCTCACAAGCAGTGAAAACCATGGCAAGAGCCGCAAATAACATTATGCTTATTTTTTTCATATTGTTTTTCTCTTGATTTTAACTTATCGAAGCAAAGAGCGAGCAACGGTGCCACCCGCCCTTTCTCGATAAATTATTAATTAATCATTATTTTTGGGTAAAAGTTACTTGGCAATTTTTCACATCAACTGCGATTTCCACTTTACCACCTGCCCAATCAGGACAGTTCCAACTTCCCTTACCATCAGTTGCAGATCCAGTATAAACACCGTCAGTTAACGCGATGTCAATAGGACTATCTTCAACTTGTGAACCAAAAGAAGCTGCATCCCAACCAGTAAGTTCTTTGTAGAAACGGAACATGAATTCACCAGCATTAATTTCAAATGTACCAGTATAAACACCGTTACCTTCAATGTCAAAAAGTTTCCATGCTTCATAGTGAGCAGCATTGTCAGCAGATGGACCAGTCCAACCTGAAGGAGCACCTACGAGGTAAATGAATGGGCTATTGCTTGTGTCAACGCCACCAGCTTCAATGAGAACACTCTTGTTGTTCATATTTACAGTAATCTTCATTGAGCCACCTTCCCAGTTGTCAATTTGAATTGAACCTTTACCTGGAGCTAC
This sequence comes from Muribaculaceae bacterium, assembly GCA_017559355.1. GTDB lineage: Bacteria > Bacteroidota > Bacteroidia > Bacteroidales > Muribaculaceae > RGIG4079. The sequence continues at coordinate 7,579 of JAFYSL010000082.1, read as the reverse complement.
CAATGAACCGCTATACATACCGTCAGTGAGAGTTACAGCGATAGGATTGTCATCAACTTGAGTACCTACTGATGCGCCACCGTCCCAACCTGTCAATTCAGTATAGAAACGGAATACAAGTTGTCCTGCAGGCATATTAAAGATACCTGTATAAACTTTGCTACCAATAGCATTTGCACTTTCAAACAAGCGCCAGTCAGCCAATGCACCAGCATTAGCAGCATCAGGGCCAGTCCAACCACCAACGTTACCAATCAAGTAGATGTAACCTGGAGATTGAATAGCACAATATTCTTTAACTTGGTCAAGTTTAATCACATTAGATACGATTTCACTGCTTTCGATACCGTTGATGTAAGCACGCACGCGGAAGTAAACTGCGCGAGCAGGTTCGTCGGTATAGTCATCTTCACTTGTTATACCACGAAGTTTGCAGATTGCTTCAGCAATTTCTTTGCCAGCAACTTGAGCATAACAAAGTTTGTGCTCAGTTGAAAGTTCCATTGATTCAGAGAAATCTTCAAGAAGAGAAACTGACACTTTGTATGTTGCAGCTGCAGCATAACCATAGTCAGGTTGAGACCAAGAGAGGTCTAATGTACCATCTTCGGTAAGTTCATAATACTGAGCTGCAAGAGCAGGAGTATTGAGGACGAACTCAGTTGGTTCGTTATATTGTGGATCGGTATCGTCTTTACAGCTATTAAGCGAAAGAACTGCTACCAAGCACGCAAAAAGAATTGTTAATTTTTTCATTTTCTTTACTCTTGTTAAAATTCAACACTGAATTTTGATTAGTAACCAGGGTTTTGTTTGTAACCTTGGAAGCTGATAACTGTAGATGGGATTGGGAATATATCCATATGAGCAGGAGTAGGAGCACCACCATTACCCACATTACCTTTCCAGTTCCAATTGTAAGCACTACCAGCATATTTACCATGACGCACGAGGTCGGTACGACGGCAGTTTTCGCCATAAAGCTCACGGCTACGTTCGTCAAGGAGGTTTTCAGGAGTGAGTTGTGCGATGTTCCATGGTTCAATCCATGCACGTTCACGAATATAGTTTACATATTCGAGAGCTGTGTTGAAGTCACCAGCGCCACCCACTACTGCTGCTTCAGCAGCTGTCAAGTAGATTTCAGCAAGACGGATAACACACCAGTCAGCATCAGCAAATGCATTTGATGCAGGAGGATTGTTTGCTTCATCAATATCACCAAATTCGTCGTAAGCATAGTTAGTGTATTTTACAGGCACATAACCATCAGCGAAGTTAGTGATTGAAGTATTTTCGATATTAGCACCATCTTTCTTTGTCATCCAAAGAGAAGCACGAGCATCTACTGAGTTACCTGCATCGTCCCATTCAAAACGTTCTGAAAGTTGTTGACGAGCATTCATACAAGTCCAAGATGCATTCAAACCAGTTGTAGCATTTGTCATGTTAAGACCTGGTGTTGAAGTAGAAGAACCTGCTGCGATGTAGAATGTAGTACCACCATAGTTTTGGAGATGATCACCATCTTGAGGAATACCCCAAATGATTTCATTCACACGTGAACCTTGTGACATATATTCATCGTTGTTTGCACCGAAAAGAGCTGTATATGAGTCAGCAAGACCTGAACCATTGAAACCAGCACCTTTGTGATGAGCGATGATTTTGTTGCAAATAGTCCAACATTTGTCATAAGCAGGAACACCTGTAAATACTTCAGCATTAAGATAGAACTTAGCGAGAAGAGCATCACAAGCTTCTTTACCTACATAACCATATGAAGGAACTGCGTATGTATCACCCCATTCAGCAGAAACTGCTTCAAGACCTGTAACCACTTTATTATAGAGGTCAGCACGATTCATTTGAGCAGGAGCAGTACCAGCAGGCATTGTTTCGTCAGAGTAACCAGCGTTACCAAACATGTCGATTGCATAGAAATAGCAAAGACCACGGAGCACTTTCACTTGACGTTTGTATTCTTCAGCAACTGGCATGAGATCTTCAGTGAGATAGAATTTACCACCATCTACAGTACGAAGAAACTCGTTGCAAAGAGCGATACAAGTATAGATACGAGAGTAAGTTGTATACATCACACCGTTATCAGCTGCGAATTGCATTGTTGCGAGCTCGTATTGACCAGCGTCACCAAATTGTTTCCATGCAAATTCGTCGGTTGTCAATTCGTTACATACGAATACGGCACGAGTAAATGAGTTAGCACCAGCGTCACCACCCGAGATGATTGAGCTACCAGGGCCATTATAACCTGATGTTGCGAGTGATTGATAGCACTCTGCGAGCACGCGATCCATATAGCCTTTTGGATCTTCAGCAAACACGTCAGGAGTCATGTCGTTAGGGTCGATTACAGGGTCGTTAAGGTCATTGACACAAGAGGTCATACCAAGAGTTGCAACCAATCCCAATGCTATGAATAATTTATTTAATGATTTCATAATTTCTTTTCTTTTAGTTGAGATTAGAATGTAGCTACCAAACCGAGAGTAACTGTTACAGGACGTGGATAAACATTGTTATCTACACCAGAGAATACTTCTGGGTCAAGACCTTTATAGTTGGTGATAACGAATGGGTTTTGAACTGCACCAAACAAACGCAAACGGAGGTTGTTGTTGAGCAATTCATTCCAAGTATAACCAAGAGTGATGTTATCACAACGAACGAAACTTGCATCTTCAAGGAAGTAGTCGCTACGAACGAGGTTAGAGTTAGCACTTGCATCGTTGAAGTAGAAGTCAGCCTTGATAAGGTTGTTTAGACCATAGCGGTCAACTGTTGTGAGGTTAGTCTTAGAAGCACGAACAGAGTTGAATACATAGTTACCAATGTTAGAACGAAGTTGGATACCGAGGTCCCAATTCTTGTAGTTAAATGTGTTGTTCCAAGAAAGAGTTACTTTTGGATCGCGTGAGTGACGAATCACAAGGTCAGCGTCGTTGATTTCACCATCTTGGTTTTGGTCTACGTATTGGTTAGGAATTGGGTTACCATCTTTGTCATAAACTTGTTCAAGGAGGTAGAATGAGTAAGCAGGGTGACCAGCTTTGTGTACTTGAAGCGCACCAGCATTTTCTGAAGCAGGGTTACCAGCAGCTTGGAGATAGTAAGATTGGTCTTCTTCGTTTGAACCTGTCAACTTAGTCAACTCATTTTTATTCCAAGCAGCATTGATTGCAGTGCTCCAAGTGAAGTCTTTAGTAACAACTGGTTTTGCACCGATGTTAGCTTCAACACCGATGTTGCGAAGCTCACCAATGTTACGGTCCATGAAGTTAGTAGTAGTCATACCAGCAGGAACAGGCACGTATGCGAGCAAGTCTTTAGTATCGCGGAGATACCAGTCTAAGCTTGCAGTAATGCGGTTGTTCAACCATGCCATGTCAACACCCACGTTCCATGTAGTAGTTTCTTCCCATTTGAGGTCTTCTTGGTAAGCCTTTGGATAAAGTGGGCTAATCCAATCATATTCTTTACCATCTGGTGATGGATAGTTAACAACGCCCGATGAAGTAGATTGAGCATATACAGGAATATAAGGATAGTAACCACCTACAGCTTGTTGACCTGTAACACCCCAACCGAGACGAAGTTTAAACTCATTCATTTTGCTCTTAGCTGATTCGAAGAAGCCCATTTCTGAAATCTTCCAACCAAGTGCCAACGCTGGGAAGAGACCCCAACGAGTGTTTGGAGAGAAACGAGAAGTACCGTCATCACGAAGAGTGAATGTCAAAAGATACTTGTTGTCAAGTGCATAGTTCAAACGACCGTAGAATGAGATGAGGTTCAATTGACCTTTCCAGTAGTAAGTAGGTTGGTCGTTGTAAGAGTGACCAATGCGGTCAGCAGTAGCAGGATCTTCAACAAGGTTGTAAACGCCATCTGCGTATACTTCGCTCCAGTTATTGTTATAACCAGTAGTGTTGAATGTAGTCAAGCTGTGACCTTGGTAGTCACGACGTTCCCAAGAGTAACCTAAGATAACATCAAAGTTAGATTTGATTGCTTCAACTTCTTTCTTGTAGTTAGCATAGAACTCAAGGACAGTGTTACGTTTGAGATCGTAGTGATTGTAAACAGTTCCTGCACCATCGTAGTAGTTACCACGCCATGATTGTGGTGAATTTTGTGCAGTAGTGCTATTAGTTCTATTTTCCGACACTTCATAACCGAGGTTCAAATTGAGGCGAAGCTCTGGGAGGAAGTGAAGAGCATAATCGAGTTGGAGGTTACCATTTGAGTTCAATACTTCAGCAACATTGTTCACTGATTCGAGCATTGCCAATGGGTTGTTTGGTGAGTTGTCAAGTGGTTTACCTGAAGCATCAACCAATGTAGTATAACCATTGTAAATATTCAAACCACTGTAAACAGGAAGTGTTGGGTTGTAAGTAAGAGCTGTACCCACAGCACCAGTATCTGCTTGACGAGTTTTGATATAAGCACCATTAGCGTTAGCAAGAACTGAAAGGTGACCGTCGAAGAATTTAGGAGTCAATTTGAAACCTACAGTTGTACGGTCCATACCTGAAGTCTTCAAGATACCTTGGTTGTTGGTATAAGAAGCCGATACACGATAAGGAAGGATACCAGCTGTACCACCTACGCTCAAGCTATAGTCTTGAGAGATTGATGTGCGAAGCACTTCATCTTGCCAGTTTGTGTTAGCGTCGCCAAGTTGAGCGATAGCTGATTCAGTACCGATTTGGTTCATTACCATTTCACGGAATTCATCGCCACTCATCACGTCCCAAGTTTTGCGAGCTGTGTTCACGTGCATGTTAGCAGTGAAGTTAACTTGAGGAGCTCCGCTTTGACCTTTTTTAGTTGTGATGATGATGACACCGTTAGATGCACGAGAACCGTAGATAGCAGTTGCTGAAGCATCTTTCAAAATAGTCATTGACTCAATGTTGTCTGGCGAAATCATTGTCAATGGGTTAGCACCAGCATAGCTGTCGCCACTCATTGGCACACCATCGATAACGATCAATGGGTCATTGCTTGCGCTCAATGAAGCACCACCACGAATACGGATAGCTGCACCACCTGTTGGGTTACCACCATCGGTTGTTACAACAACACCAGGAGAAGCACCCACAAGCATGTCTTGTGCTGAAGTTGAGATACCTGCCTCAATTTCATCTGGTTTAATAACTGCTACAGAACCGGTAGCGTCCGATTTCTTAACGGCACCGTAACCAATTGCTACGACTTCGCTAAGTACTACACTGTTCTCTTGTAGAACTACATTTACTGTGGTTTGACCATTAATGGCTACATTTTGAGTTTCATAACCAACGTATGACACTACAAGAGTGCCGTTGGCATCAACTGCAATCTGATAATTACCATCAATGTCTGTTGCCACACCGTTACTTGTTCCTTGAACAAGCACACTTGCACCGATGAGTGGTTCACCAGTGGGATCGGTTACAGTACCTGATACTGTAATCTTCTGCGCTAAAGCAGGGAAAGAGAGGCAAAGCACCATTACAAGCGCGAGCCAAGCTTTCCGATTCATTTGATAACAAATGTTCTTCATGCAAGAATCTTTTTTAAGTTTAACTTAGTTTTACAAAAAATTTATTTATCTCTATTTTTATTTTCTCTTTATTTTTCAGATGTTTAAGATTTGGCGACTACATATTTATACATACACAAAAATGTGAGCACATATTCATCAATATTGCCCTCAACCTAACGTGTCATCTTTGGTATCATATCGTTTAATCTTAAAATATCATCCAATACCATTTTGGTCATAGTTTACACAATGCTCCAAACATAGTTATTGGAACTACAAAATAAACTATAATTTTTTAAAATTGTTCAATTTTCTCCGTTTAATTGTTCAAAAAACTCCCAATTTAACAAATGTAAATTAAAATCTCTTTATATTTTTAACATTTTGCCTCAAGAGAAATACCCCTCTAAACACATTAATTATTCATAGCAACACATACACATCCCCATTCTACATCCTATCCAAAAATCTCATCTCTCATCTCTCCTCTTTCCTCTCTCATCTTTCCTTTCTCATCTCTCCTCTTTCCTCTCTCATCTTTCCTTTCTCCTCTCCCCTTTTTCCTCTCTCATCTTTCCTTTCTCCTCTCCCCTTTTTCCTCTCTCCTCTCTCAAATTTCCTCTCTCCACTTTCCTTTTTCCTTTTTTTATAATATATTTGCATCTAATAATAAATAATCAATTAATCAACTCAAAAAAATGACTCACATTTCCGACCGCGTTCAATCGCTCTCTCCATCGCAAACACTTGCTATGTCGCAAAAGAGCAACGAGTTAAAGGCACAAGGTGTCGATGTTATCAACCTCTCTGTGGGCGAACCCGATTTCAACACTCCCGACCACATTAAAGAGGCAGCAAAACAAGCTATTGACGAAAACTTTACATTCTACACTCCAGTTCCTGGATACATGTCATTACGTAAAGCAATAGCTGCAAAACTTAAAAACGAAAACGGTCTTGATTACACTCCCGAGCAAATCGTAGTATCAGGAGGTGCTAAACAATCACTTTGTAACGTAATTCTTAGCGTAATCAATCCTGGCGACGAAGTGGTAATCCCCACTCCAGCATGGGTAAGTTATGTAGAAATGGTGAAACTTGCCGAAGGTACTAATGTTCTTGTTCCTGCATCTATCGAACAAGACTTCAAAGTCACCCCTGAGCAACTCGAAGCAGCTATCACTCCTAAAACTCGCATGGTGCTCATCTGCTCACCATCTAACCCCACTGGTAGCGTCTACACTAAAGAAGAACTTAAAGGACTCGTTGATGTTCTTGCTAAATACCCCGATGTACTCATACTCGCTGACGAAATCTACGAACACATCAACTTCACTGGCGAATTTACATCACTCGGCTCATTCCCTGAAATCGCCGATCGTGTAATCATCGTAAATGGAGTATCTAAAGCCTATGCCATGACAGGTTGGCGCATTGGTTTCATCGCAGCTCCTCTCTGGGTAGCTAAAGCAACAAACAAACTTCAAAGTCAATATACTTCAGGAGCATCATCAATCGCACAAAAAGCAGCCGAAGCTGCGTATGTAGGTCCTCAAGACTGCATCGAAGAGATGCGCGTAGCATTCCAACGTCGTCGCGACCTCGTTGTTTCTCTCGCACGCGAAATCCCAGGGATCAAAGTCAACGAACCTCAAGGAGCATTCTATCTCTTCCCCGAAGTTTCAAGCTACTTTGGCAAGAAATATGGCGACAAAGTAATCAACAACGCAGCCGACCTTGCTATGTACCTCCTCGAAGAAGGTCACGTTGCAACCGTTGATGGTGAAGCATTCTGCCTTCCAGGCTACATTCGTTTGTCATACGCAACAAGCGACGACAACATTCGCGAAGCAATGCGTCGCATCAAAGAAGCACTCGCAAAACTAGCTTAATTCACACATTGCATAACACCTACGGCACCATCTCCCACGAGGTGGTGCCGTTTTTTAAGGAACTATATCCATGATGGCACAAAATAAAAAATCTCATCTTTCATCTCTCATCTTTCCTTTCTCTTTTCTC
>JAFYSL010000081.1 GCA_017559355.1 Muribaculaceae bacterium | reverse complement strand
TGGCTTCTCATGCCGTTTTTAACGACCTTATTTGAGCCACAAAAAAAGCATTTTTTTTACCATATCAATAATATTCTTCACAAAGATATGTATTTCAGTGTATTACAAAGGTTTTATCCTACTTTTTGTCCACCTTGCCGATTGATAAGAAATGCTAAACGCTGAGTATCAAAAGGGTAGAAATAAAAAAAGCCACCCGTATAGGTGGCTTCGTTCTGATTTTTTAGTGATCCAGGCGGGATTCGAACCCACGACCCACAGCTTAGAAGGCTGTTGCTCTATCCAGCTGAGCTACTGGACCTACCTTAATGTAAAATTTGCTTTGCGAGTGCAAAGGTAATGATTTCTTTTTATTTTGCCAAGTTTAGACTGATATTTGAGGCTTTTAGTTTCAAATTTGCTATTTTTAGCTTAGGCTATCAAGTACTTGGCGTATTTTTTCGTAGGTGGTAATGCGTGTTGGTACTAATGGAAGACGAAGCTCATTTTCAATAAATCCCATTGCATTAAGCAAGCATTTCACCCCTGCAGGATTGCCATCAACAAATAGTAGGCTAAACAATTCGGTGAATCGGTGGTGAATTAACAATGATTTCTCAAAATCACCATTGAGGGCAAGACGCACCATGCGAGAAAATTCTTTAGGGAAAGCGTTGCCAATAACAGATATAACACCAACAGCTCCGAGAGTAATGAGAGGGAATGTGATACCGTCGTCACCCGAAATTACCAAGAAATCTTCGCGTTTGTTCTTGATAATATCGTCCATTTGTGTGATGTTGCCCGATGCTTCTTTTACACCGATTATGTTCTCGTAGTCGCGAGCAAGACGAAGTGTTGTTTCGGCAGTCATGTTGACACCTGTGCGACCAGGCACATTATAGAGAATCACAGGAATCGGTGATGCTTTTGCAATAGCGCTATAGTGTTGGTAAATACCTTCTTGAGATGGCTTGTTGTAGTAGGGGACAACTGAAAGCACTGCACTGAATGGGGTGAGGTCGGTAGTTTTGAGCTCTTCAACAAGAGCCATGGTGTTGTTGCCTCCGATGCCGATAACTAAGGGAACGCGCTCAGCAACGCGTTCAACGATGAAGTCGCGTACTTGGTGTTTCTCTTTGGTTGAAAGAGTGGCTGTTTCGGCAGTTGTACCAAGCACAACGAGATAATCAACCCCGTTTTTTATTTGATATTCGAGCAATCGTGCGAGAGCATCGAAGTCAATTGTTTTATCTTGTTTGAATGGGGTGATAAGTGCAACCCCCATGCCTTTTAGGTTTATACGCGCCATAAAACTATTCTTTAGATTGCAAATTTAAGAATAATAAGTTACCTCTACAAATTATAGCGACAAAAGGTAGTCGTAATTTTAGATATTTTGAACTATTATGGGGTAAAGATGTTTATATGTTAAGCAATAAAATTATAATGTTATGAAACGATTTGATGAAATAATTGGAGAATCTCGCCCTACGCTTGTTGATTTTTATGCAACATGGTGTGGCCCTTGTCGCCGTCAGATGCCTATTCTTGAAGATGTTAAGGATAAAATGAGGGATAAAATAAATCTGCTCAAAATTGATATTGAGCAGAATCAAGAATTGACCGATAGGTATCGAATACAATCGGTGCCTACGATTATGATATTTAAAAATGGAGAGATCATGTGGCGAGCAAGTGGTATTCAATCGCTTGCCGATATTATGATGGCTCTAAATAAAGCCGAGTGGCGATAACTACATGAAGCACAATACAAGTGCTTGTGCTGCGACAACTCGAAGGAACATCGTGAGTGGGTAAACGGTAGAGTATGCTACAGCTGGAGCATCGTTGCCTGTTGAGTTATTGGCGTAGGCGAGGGCAGGGGGATCGGTGTATCCTCCCGACATAAGTCCCATGATGGTGAGGAAGTTGATTTTATATACTCCTCGAGCAATAGCTCCAACGATTAGTAGAGGTATTACAGTAATCATAACACCCCAAATTACCCACCACATACCAGTGGTATTAAATACGGTTTCGGCAAAACCTTGTCCTGATGAAATTCCTACCGAAGCCAAGAATAGGCAGATTCCTAATTCGCGCATAAGTAGCGACGATGATGACGAGGTGTAAGTTATGAGATGGAATTTATATCCAAATTGACTCAAAAGAATCGCAACAACAAGTGGCCCTCCAGCAAGTCCAAGTTTCATGCCCCAACCCACATCAATAGAACCGAGAATGATACCAAACATGATGCCCACAAAGATTGTGATGAGGTTTGGTTCGTTGAGGCGTTTCATCGAATTGCCGAGTTTGCTTGCAAGACGTTCAATATCTTCTGGGTTGCCCACTACGGTGAGTCGGTCTCCGATTTGAAGGCGAAGGTTAGGCGCAGCAAGAAGGTCGACGCCAGCACGATTCACGCGGGTAGCATTGAGTTTATACCCCATGCGAAGACGAAGCGAACCGAGAGCAACTCCGTTATAGTTGCCTTTTGTGATGAGAATGCGTCGTGAAACGAGTTGTGATGGTGCTGCGTTCCAGTCCATTTCAATTTCAGGTCCGATAAGTGCTTTTAGACGATCTTCGTCCTGTGCCGACATTACGATGTAGAGTCGGTCGCCACTATGGATTTCAGTTTCGGCTTTGGGGATAACTACAGTGCCATCAGTGCGCATGAGTCGCGATACTACAAAGTTGCATTGAATAATATTGTGCAATTCAACGAGAGTTTTCCCTTCAATAAGATTGTTAGCAACCTCAAAAGTAACGATATGAGGTTTTAATTGACTATTTTCTTGCTCCTCTTCAATCTCTTTAATTTCGTCTTTTAAGTTAATGCGAAACAATGCTTTTATGATGAGAATTGCGAGGATAATCCCCACAACACCAAGAGGATAGGCGGCAGCATATCCCATTGCCATAGTGTCGGCTTGGGCCGATGTTGCCGATTGTTGTGCGGCTGCAAGTCCTGGAGTATTGGTTACAGCTCCCGACATAACGCCAACGAGAGCCTCGATAGATGTTTTGCCGTCCTCAAAGAAGTATATTCCTAAAACGATTGCAACGTTAAGCAAAATGCCCAACACGGCAAGCCCGTTGAGTTTAATGCCACCTTTCTTGAAAGATGAGAAGAAACCAGGACCTACTTGTAACCCAATAGAAAAGATGAAAAGGATTAGACCAAATTCACGAATAAAATGCAATACATCGTGGTTGACGATGTAACCAAAGTGTCCCATTAAAATTCCCACGAAAAGGACAAACGTAACACCGAGTGAGATGCCAAAGAATTTGAGTTTGCCCAAATATACACCAAGAGCTATAACAAAAGAATAGAGCACGATTGTGCTCGCTAATGATTCATTGCCTGGGAAAAGTAGATTTTGTATCCAATCCATTAGGATATATTATTTATGATTTGCAAATAAAAAATAGCAACAGCGTTTGTCGCGAATTATGCTACAAAGTTACTGCTTTTTGCTGAAAAATGGGAGCTATAAAACTATTATTTTGTGCTGAAAATGATCATTTACATTTTGGACAAGATTTCAAGAATATCCCCAGGGTGTGTTATAATGTGGTCGGCAAAGTGTGCGCGAAGTTCGCTGATGGGGCGAAATCCCCAAGTTACTCCAACTGAGTCAACACATGCACGGCGTGCTGTTTCTATGTCAACGCCAGAATCTCCTACATACAATATCTCGTCTTTTGGAGTAGGGGATTTTAGTAGAATGTCAAATACGATTGAGGGATCGGGTTTAACGGGATAGCCCTCTTTATGTCCTTCGATTGCAACCCAATTTTCGTTTGGGAAATAGTGATTGACAAGCCTCACCACAGCCTCGTGGTATTTGTTAGATGCAACGGCGAGTTTTATGCCTCGTTGAGTTAATACTTTTAAAAGTTCGGGAATCCCCTGGTAGGGCGTAGTGAGAGCAGTGCCGTTATTGTTGTAATATTCAATGAAATGCGAGCGAAGTTTCTCTATATTCTCGGGAATGCGAGCTTCTTTGGGTAATACTCGTTCAAGAAGTTTGGTAACTCCATTTCCTACATAAAGAGGATATGACGATATGCTATGAATAGGGTACCCACATTGTTGTAGTGCATAGTTGGCGGCCTCTCCAAGATCGTCGATAGTATTGAGGAGGGTTCCGTCGAGATCAAATATTACTAATGACTTCATCGTGAATTAAGAATTGAAAGTTGAAAATCGAGATTAGAAAGGATAACCTACCGAGAAATGGAATGTAGCATCACGTTTCCAATTGGGGTGTATCAAAGGCCAACGCTCTTGGTTTTGCGCTGGGTTGTGGGCTTTCATCCCAAGGTCGAAACGCAAAAGGAAGAAGTCGAAGTCAAGGCGAATACCAGCCCCATAAGCAAGAGCAATCTCTTTATAAAAACTATTGAATCGGAACACACCGCCGGGTTGTGTTTCATAATCGCGAATGGTCCAGATGTTACCTGCATCAATAAATAATCCTCCCTCGATTACCCAGAAGAGTTTTGCGCGATATTCAAGGTTGAGATCAAGGCGAATATCACCACATTGATTGATGAAGTTATCCATTGAATTACGAGAATCGTAAGTGCCAGGACCGAGGGTTCTTACTCCCCAACCTCTCACACTATTGGCTCCACCTGCATAGAAACGTTTTTCAAATGGTAACACTTTAGAGTTGCCATAAGGTACGCCTACGCCCATACCAGCGTGGAATGCAAATGAGTGTCGTGGATTGAGATTAAAATTCAGTGTGTAGTCGACATCGCCTTTGAAATATTGAGAGTATTGAGTTCCAAAAACTTTGTATACCCCATCGTCTTTTTCTTGGTTGGCGATTGATGAAATTGCATAAAGTAAGTTGCCAGCGATTTCACTTGACGCACGGAGGGTATATACTCGAGGTTGGAGTATGTTGCGTTGGAAAGTTGAGGTAGAAAGTTGGCGTTTATTTGTGCGATAGTATGAGTATCCCATCTTCATGATAAAGTGGTCTTCATAACTATATCGAAGAATAGGGTTTGTGATTTGTTCGATGAAATTTATTGTACTATTGGGTAGATATACATAGTTGAGGTCAATGAGGTCAAATGTGCTTCGCTCGGTATTGCGACGATCGACCCAAATGTATTTCCATGCTCCCCCAGCAATGATGCGAGTATATTCGGGGCGTTCTTGGTAGTTGAATGATAGAGCAAACTCAGTTGACGCATTCATGCGTTGTTTGAAATCTTTAGAGAGTACTGGCGCCATGAATTTTGGGAATTTTACACCCACTTCGCCTGCATATTCGGTATAACGGTCGTTGATAAGGCCTTCAAGGTCGCCCGAAAGGCTTTCGTATGCCATGCGAAACTTTGTGGTAAGTACTTGTGACCCACGAGCCAAGTTGCGATGTTTGTAGGTGGCACCAATGCCAAATCCAAGGTCGCCTTCGGAGTTGGTGCCTTCAAGTTCTATGGTAACACCTTGAAGTTTACCTCGTGAAAGTAGGATGTGAGCATCGAGCCATTGATGCCCCATTGCTTTGCCCACCGGTTTCATTTCGATGTTGATATATTTCAATATTTCAAATCGAGATAACGCTTCATATGTACGGTCGATAGCTGAAGAATTATATGGTTTGAGTGCTTCAATAAAGCATTTTTCATCAAGCGCTTGAGGACTTAAATAGCGGTCTTTGCCATAAATGATTTTAATCCCTTTATAGGATATAGTATCGGCTATTTCGTCGTGGTTTTCTACACCCGACATCGGTTGATAATTGGTGACGAAATATACATTCCTAATCAAATATGGTTCATGTTCGCCATTTACGAAACTTGAATCAGTTTTGATTTTGGGTTGGTTAATTTTCATTGTGAGGTCAACCTCTTTAGATCCTGCTATAGTATCGGCTGTATATGTGATAAAATCTTTGGCAAAGGTGCAATATCCGTGATTACGAAGCTGTTGTGAAATTGTTGAACGATTGGCATCGAGAATGTCGCGGTTAAGAAGTTCGCCTGGACGAATTGCAAAACGAGAAGAATCGCGCAATACAATTTTGCTTATTGCAGTGTCTGGGATATCGTATGTTACAGAGGCTACTTTGTGAGGCTCGCCTGCATGAATTGTATAGTTGATGTCGATTTTTTTCTTTTTTGGGCGAGTAACAGTGTCGACCGAAACCGATGCGCCAAGAAATCCTCTGTTTACCATGGCAAGTTTCAATTGATTGGCAGAAATGTCGGTAAGAACTGAGTCATAGATGACAGGTGCTTGTCCGAGTTTTTGAAACCATCTATTGTACCACTTGGTTGAGTCATGCCCTGAGAGATTGTATGTTGCTAATTGTAGTTTGAGAAATCCTAATACTTTGTGGTTGGGAACTTGGCGAAGGTAATTATAAAGGTCACTTGAAGACACCTCTTTAGTATCTTCAATATTGATAGAGACCTCGTCGACAAGGTATTTCCCTGTAGGAACATGTTTTGTGGAACTGCAATTCCACAAAAGAATTGCGCCCATAAACACGATTGTTGCCTTAAGAAAAAAACGAAATCTCATCAAAAGTGTAATTTTTACTACAAAGGTAGTGTAATTTTGTTGATTGCGAAAAATCATTGAGATATATTTGCTATTTTTGCAATACGAAAAAATGTGCATTATGCTAAAAAAGAAAAAAATCATACGAGCTACTACGGTCCCAACCTCATTAGATACTTTTTGTCGCGAGCAATTGTGTGAATTAAATGAGAAATATGAAGTGGTGGCAGTGTCGTCTCCTTTGCCCGAACTTGAGGTGGTTGCCCAAAGAGAAGGGGTGAGAACTATTGCTGTGAAAATGGAACGACATATATCGCCATGGAACGATTTAAAGGCATTGGTGAAGCTGATAGGTGTGTTTGCCAAAGAGCGTCCATGGATGGTACATAGCATGACCCCTAAAGCAGGGCTGTTGTGTATGATGGCTGCGTGGTTTACTCGTGTGCCTAAGCGTGTGCACACTTTTACTGGATTAGTGTGGCCTACAGCAACAGGATTGAACCGAAAAATATTAAAAACTACAGATCGCATATTGTGTGCTTGTGCAACAAATATAATTCCGGAAGGGAATGGGGTTAAGCAAGATTTAGTAAATGGGAAAATTACTCACAAATCGATGCAAGTGCTTGCAAATGGGAATGTAAGAGGAATTGATTTAGAACATTATGACCGCATTCCACAAGTGATGGAATGTGTAAAATCGATTCGTCAAGATGATGTGACTACATTTGTATTTGTAGGGCGAGTAGTAGGAGATAAAGGCATCAATGAGCTCGTTAATGCCTTTGAAAAATTGAATAAAGAGCACTCAGATATAAGACTGATACTAGTAGGTCGTCCTGAATCAGATTTAGATCCTCTTAATCTTGAAACTCAATGTATTATAAATGAGAATAAGTCTATTGAAGCCGTAGGGGAACAAGATGATGTGCGCCCATGGCTTGCTGCATCAGATGTGCTTGTTTTTCCAAGTTATCGTGAGGGTTTTCCTAATGTGGTGATTGAAGCTGGAGCAATGGGGTTGCCTTCGATTGTAAGCAATATCAATGGCTGTAATGAAATTATTATTCCTGGTGAAAATGGGATGATTATACCTCCTAGAGATTCCAATGCTTTGTATGAGGCGATGCTTAAAATACATGAGAATAAATCGCTACGCGATGAAATGGCGTCAAAAGCACGTTTATTAGTTGCGTCACGATATGATTGTAAGATAGTGAGGAGGGCTTTGTATGAATTTTATGCATCGTTGGAGGTAAAATAGATTAAATTTTTGTCTATCATCGGCGAATTAGTTATCTTTGCATTGTGGGAAGACTATTATCTATTGACTATGGACGAAAGCGTTGCGGTATAGCCGTAACCGATGTGTTGTGCATTGTGGCAAATGGGTTAACTACAGTGCCTACTCACACATTAATTGATTTTGTGAAGAAATATGTGGAGAATGAACCTGTAGATAAAATCATAGTAGGTCACCCCACTACGATGAAAGGAGAAGACTCGGAATCGATGAAATATATAACTCCTGGAATTGAAAAATTGCGAAAAGCATTGCCAAATATTCCGGTTGAATTTTGGGACGAGCGATTTACTTCGGTAATAGCTCAAAGAGCAATGATAGATGGAGGTATGAAAAAAATGGCTCGCCGAGATAAAGCCGTAGTTGATGAAATATCGGCAACAATAATATTAAACGATTATTTGCAAAGTAAAACATTCAATATATGAAATTACCAGTATATTTATACGGACATCCAGTGCTCCGTAAAGTATCGGAAGATATAACCCCCGATTATCCCGATTTGAAGAAACTTCTTGATGATATGTATGAAACTATGTATGCATCGGAAGGGGTAGGATTGGCAGCGCCACAAATTGGTCGCAATGATCGTATTGTAGTGATTGATGCCGATCCTGTCGCTGAAAGTTTTCCTGAATGTGCAGGTCGCAAGTTGACACTTATCAATCCTGAGATTGAAGTTTTAGAGGGTGAATCGGTAACAAGAGGCGAAGGGTGTTTGAGTTTGCCTGGATTGTCAGAGAATGTAGCTCGTGTAGAGCATATTCGTCTTCGTTGGGTTGATGAAAACTTCACTCCACACGAAGAGGTAATGAGTGGATTTCTTGCTCGCATTGTGCAACATGAATGTGACCACCTTGAGGGTAAATTATATATTGACCATGTGTCGTTGATTCGTAAGCAACTTATTAAGAGTAAACTCAATAATATTATTGAGGGAAAGATACGTTGCGATTATCAAGTGCGATATGCGCCTAAGAAAAGAAAATAAACCATTAGTAACAAAATAAATCATCTACCATAACATTATGGCCGACGACAAAAAAGTAATATTCTCAATGGTGGGAGTGAGTAAGATTTATCCTCCCCAAAAGCAAGTATTGAAAAATATTTACCTATCATTTTTCTATGGTGCTAAGATTGGTATCATTGGTTTGAATGGTTCGGGTAAATCGTCTTTGTTGAAAATCATCGCAGGTATTGATAAGAGCTATCAAGGAGAGGTGGTATTCTCTCCTGGTTATTCAGTGGGATATCTTGAGCAAGAACCTCAACTTGATGCAAATAAGACTGTTATAGAGGTAGTGCGTGAGGGTGTGCAACCTATTATGGATCTCCTTGCCGAATTTGACCAAGTGAACGCAGCATTCTGCGATCCCGATGTGCTTGAAGATCCTGATAAAATGAACGCATTGATTTCTCGTCAAGCAGAATTGCAAGATAAACTTGATGCTGCTGATGCATGGAATATCGATAGCAAACTTGAACGAGCAATGGATGCTCTTCAATGTCCACCTGATGATCAAACAATTGGAACTCTCTCAGGGGGTGAGCGCCGTCGCGTAGCTCTTTGTCGTTTGTTGCTTCAACAACCAGATGTGTTGCTTCTCGATGAGCCAACCAACCACCTCGACGCAGAATCAATTGACTGGCTTGAACAACACTTACAACAATATCCTGGTACAGTAATCGCAATTACTCACGACCGCTACTTCCTCGACCATGTGGCTGGTTGGATTCTTGAACTTGACCGTGGCGAAGGTATACCCTGGAAAGGTAACTATTCTTCATGGCTTGACCAAAAAACTAAACGCATGGCTCAAGAGGAAAAACAAGCAAGTAAGCGTCGCAAAACTCTTGAACGCGAGCTTGAATGGGTACGCATGGCTCCTAAGGCTCGTCAAGCAAAAGGTAAAGCGCGTCTATCATCTTACGATCGCTTATTAAATGAAGACCAAAAAGAGCGTGAAGAACGTCTAGAAATCTTTATTCCAAATGGACCTCGTCTTGGTAATAAAGTTATCGAAGCCTCTTCATTGGCTAAGGCATACGGCAAAAAACAATTGTTCAAAGATTTAAACTTCTCATTGCCTCCTAATGGTATTGTAGGTGTTATCGGACCTAATGGTGCTGGTAAAACAACATTGTTCCGTCTTATTATGGGTCAAGAACAACCCGATGCAGGTTCATTTGATGTGGGAGAAACTGTAAAAATAGCCTATGTAGACCAAACACACCACGACCTTTTGCCCGAAAAATCGGTATATGAGGTAATTTCACAAGGTGTTGAATCGTTCCGTATGGGTGGTCGCGATGTAAATGCTCGTGCTTATCTTTCAAAATTTAATTTCTCGGGTGCTGACCAAGAGAAAAAAATCGGAGTGCTTTCAGGTGGTGAACGTAACCGCTTGCACCTCGCAATGGCATTGAAAGAAGAAGGTAACGTATTGCTTCTCGACGAACCTACCAACGATATCGACGTGAATACACTTCGTGCACTTGAAGAAGGTCTTGATGATTTTGCAGGATGTGCTGTAGTTGTAAGTCACGACCGTTGGTTCCTCGATCGCATCTGTACACACATTCTCTCATTTGAAGGAAATGGTGAGGTTGTGTATTACGAAGGTTCTTATTCTGATTATGAGGAATTTAAGAAGGCTCATAACGGAGGAAAAGAATTGCCACACCGTCGCTATCGCAAGTTGATGGAATAGTTTAAAAGAAAATATATTTTAGGAGATGTGTTAAGATTGAAAATTGATACATCTCCTTTGTTTTGCAAATAAAATGTGCTGAGTGTTTGTAAATTAGAAAATAAGTAATTACATTTGTAGATGTAATAGTAGAAATATGCCGATTACTTATTTCTTTAGGTCGATTAATTATTTTACAGATTAACATTTGGACTAAAGAATAAGGTAAGATTCGGAAAGATGCATTGGGAAATGGGTTTGAAGAGTTTAGGAAAAAATGTAAGTATGATATAATCTCTATACAAAGTATTCAGTAAGATAGTTATCTTTAAAATCACAAATTTTTGACTTAAAGGCTTTTGCCCTGTGGCTTCCTGGTTGAAGGGAGCTCCAGGATTTTTTATTAAGTTTATGATAAAGTTAAAAGAAATCAACTTTGTTTCGGAAAGTTGGGGTATTATCGATTGTGTCGACCGTCAATAAAAACAACAAGGTGGTGTGTCATGATTTTGAATTTAGACATACCACCTAGTGTTTGATGTTTTGAATTGTGATTATTGTTTAAAATCATTGAGGATTGCTATGATTTCCTCTTTGAGATAGGGGAGGTCGATTACGTGATAGGAGTCGTTGTTGGGATGAAAGACTCCGAGACGGCTTTGGCTTACATGTATGTTGTATTTTTGTTCAAGTATATAGCGATACATACTTAATTGTAGCGCATAGTGGTAGAAACTTGTATCGGGAATGTGTGAAATTGGCTCGTATGCTGAGGTGCCCCAAGGGTTGTCTTTGAGAACAATGCCATTTTTTACGAGTTTTTCACTGCGTTTCCAGTCGTATATGGTAAATACTCCATCTTTATATTCCAAGAAATCGAGTGTGCCAGCAATGTCATATTCTTCGTAGAAGATTCTCCACTCGGTGCGATAAGGGTGGAGTGTATGTGTTTTTGTAAAATCGAGAAAAAGATTGAATGTTTCATCGGTTTCGCTTGTAATACCGAGGTAGTATTTCTCAATTTTATCGTGCATAGAGGTGCCTAAATCGCGTGCTCTTTGTGCGTTTTCTTCCCATTTAGCTTTTAACTGTTCGGGAGTTAGTTCCATAGAAGGAGCTTTGCGTGTAGCCCAATAGTTGGCATCAAAATCTTGAAAACAGCGATCAATGAGTGTAGTAACGGAAATTAGTTCTTTGCCGTTTATGCTATATTTGTGTTGAGCTTCGTCAAATTGAATTAGAGAATCGCGATGATGCGAATTGCGAGTGTTGTAGTTATGTGGCATGATAATATAGGTTTATTAGTAGTGCAAAGATACAGATTATTTGTGGTAAAAAGGGTTGAAAAGTGATGAGTTTTTGTAATTTTGTAGAAAAGATAATTATGAAGGAGATATCGTTGGCACTACGTACATATATTGAAAAGGAGATAATTCCTCGTTATGATAAATTTGATGCTGGTCATCGTCGTGATCATGTGTTGGTAGTAATAGAGCAGAGTTTGAATCTTGCACAATATTATGATGTAGATGTGAATATGGTGTATGCTATTGCGGCATATCACGACACTGGATTGATTGCTGGTAGAGAGCAACATCATATTGTGTCTGGAGAAATAGTGCATAATGATGGGTGGTTGCGAGAGTGGTTTGATGCAAAACAAATAGAGATTATTATTGAAGCAGTTGTTGATCATCGAGCATCGAATAGCCAAGAACCACGTTCGATATATGGGAAGATTGTTGCAGAGGCAGATAGAATAATTGATGAAGCAACGATTGTGCGACGCACGATTCAATATGGGCTAGCTCATTATCCAGAATATGATAAAGAAATGCATTATGTGCGATTTGTAGAGCATATGAAAGAGAAATATGCTGAGGGAGGATATCTAAAATTATGGATTCCACAATCGCCAAATGCTGAGCGCCTTCATGAATTTCAACAAAAAATAAAAGAGCCCGGAATGCTTCGCGCTCTATTTGATGAAATGTGGGTTCAGTTATAGGTTACCACTCATAACACACTGCCACCGATTCAAGTTGAGTGTTGGCGATAGGTGGTGAAAGTTTAGCAATAGTGATTTTACCACCTTCAATGAGCGGATAGTTGGTAATCAAAGCAACTCTTATGCGTTCAATTACATTTTCAATGAGGTGTGATGGCTTGTTCATGACCTCTTTGATGAGATTGATAATTTCGGCATAGTTGAGCGTGCCTGATATATTGTCGTTAATCATTGCACGTTGAATGGGGTAATATAGTTTGATGCTTATTTCAAACAAATTCCCAATGCGGTTTTCTTGTGCAAGAACCCCGTGATATGCATATACTTGAAGACGATTGATTTCAATAGAACCTTGTGACATATCAATAATATATTAATGTATAATGATTATTTACGGCGACGTTTTTTGTCTTTAGTTTTACTTTTTGATTTCCCTTTGTCTCTTCCTTTAGGGATTGGACAATTGATAGCTTGTTTTGCTGATACCTTTTTGCCTAAGGCATCTTCATTGCGACGAGGTTTGTTTTCGTCAACGATGGCAAAGTCAAGTTGTTTGCGATCGAGGTTGGCGCGTGCTACTTGAATAGTAATATTGTCACCAAGACGATAGCGAGTATTGGTGTGGCGACCAACTACGCAGTAGTTCTTTTCGTCAAATTCGTAGTAGTC
This sequence comes from Muribaculaceae bacterium, assembly GCA_017559355.1. GTDB lineage: Bacteria > Bacteroidota > Bacteroidia > Bacteroidales > Muribaculaceae > RGIG4079. The sequence continues at coordinate 16,975 of JAFYSL010000081.1, read as the reverse complement.
GTCGGTGAGGTCGCGAATGGGCACCATACCTTCGCACTTGTTGCTGTTGAGCTCAACATACAATCCCCATTCGGTAACCCCCGATATTACTCCTTCAAATACTTCGCCGAGGTGGTCGGCAAGGAATTCAACTTGTTTATATTTTATAGAAGCACGTTCGGCATTGGCTGCAAGTTGCTCCATGCTTGATGAGTGCTTACATTGATCTTCGAGTTTGTCTACATTTACGCTACGACCTCCGTTAAGATACTTATCGAGTAGGCGATGCACTATCATGTCGGGGTAGCGACGAATTGGTGATGTGAAGTGAGTGTAATATTCAAAACCTAATCCGTAGTGACCTACATTTACAGTAGTGTATATAGCCTTGGCCATTGAACGAATTGCAAGTGTAGAGAGGAAGTTTTCTTCACCTTTGCCTTTCAATTCGTTCAACATGCGGTTAATTGAGCGATTTACATCGCGTGCCGAGCCAGTATCTTTTATCTTATAACCAAATACTCGTGATTGCTTTGCAAGTTCGGCGAGTTTTTCGGGATCTGGATCTTCATGAACACGATACACAAATGCTTTTGCTCTTTTCTTTCTTGAGACACAACCTATTTCACGTGCAACAGTTTTATTTGCAAGCAACATAAACTCTTCAATGAGTTTGTTAGCATCTTTTGACTCTTTGAAGAATACGCCCACTGGATGACCTATTTCATCGATGTCGAAACGCACTTCGCAACGGTCGAATTCAACCGAACCATTCTCATAACGCTCTTTGCGAAGAATTTTTGCAAGGCAATCGAGTGTAAGAATTTCTTCGGAGTATTCGCCTACGCCTGTTTCAATAATTTCTTGAGCTTCTTCGTAGGTGAATCGGCGGTTGCTTTCGATAACGGTGCGAGCGATTTTGTATTTTATAACTTTTGCATTGTTATCCATCTCAAAGATGCATGAGAATGCAAGCTTTTCTTCGTTGGGACGTAATGAGCAGATGCCGTTGCAAAGGTGCTCAGGGAGCATTGGAACAACGCGGTCAACAAGATATACCGATGTGGCACGACTCTCGGCTTCACGGTCAATGATAGATCCGGGTTTTACATAATGTGTTACATCAGCTATGTGTACGCCAATCTCGTAATTGCCGTTAGGTAAAACTGTCAATGATAGAGCGTCATCAAAGTCCTTGGCGTCGCGTGGGTCAATTGTGAATGTAGTTGCTTTGCGCATGTCGAGGCGTGATGCAATAACATCTGGAGTGATGCCTGCATCGATTTTGTCGGCAGCACGCTCTACGGCTTCGGGATATTTATATGGCAATCCATATTCGGCAAGGATTGCATGAATTTCGGCGTTGTTTTCACCTACTTTGCCGAGAATGTCTACGATTTCACCTTTTGGATTTTTGTCATCTTCGGGCCAATGGGTGATACGAGCGATTGCTTTATCTCCAGTTTTGCCATTTTTAAGTTTGGCTTTAGGTATAAATATATCTACGGCAAGGAATTTTGAGTCGGTGAGTAGATAAGCATAGTGTTTTTCAACTTTTAGCTCACCAATAAATACTTGATCTTTCTTTTCGATGATCTCTACTACAACAGCCTCTGGCTCGGCTCCTCGGCGATGTGCAGCAATGTTGACTTTTACTTTGTCTCCATTGAGAGCGTGCATTGAGTTGCGTTCGGCAACAAGGATTGATTCTCCGTCGTCGTCGGTAATAACGCTATTTTTGCCATTGCTACGACGCACAAATATGCCAGTGGCAAAGTTAGTGCGCATGGGAGATTTGTATTTGCCAGGAGAGGTTTCGATGAGTTCTCCATCAAAAGCTAATTCGGCAAGGAAGAGTGCTACGGCGCGTTGTTGCTTTGGAGTTGTTGCTCCAATGGCATGTGACACCTGCTTGTAGTTGAAGGTGTTGTTTTGTTGCTGCGCGATGAATTCTTTGGCTAATTGCATCATTTTGGCAGTACTATTTTTTTTCTTTGAATGTGCCATAGCAAATTGTAGTAGTTGTATAGTTGGTTAACAAAAGAAATGCGCCATATGTTTAGGCGCGTTTCAATGATTATGCGTCGATATTAGCGTAATTAGCGTTAGCTTCAATGAAGTCGCGTCGAGGAGCAACGTCTTCGCCCATAAGCATAGAGAAGATGCGATCGGCTTCGGCTGCATCGCTGATGTTGACTTGTTTCAACATGCGTTGCTCTGGATCCATTGTTGTGTCGCGAAGCTCTTCAGCGCTCATTTCACCAAGACCTTTATAGCGTTGTACTTTGGTCTTTTCTCCATGACGAGCAATGAATTGTTGCACCTGAATGTCGTTCCAGCAATACTCTTCGACTTTACCACGAGAACATTTGTACAATGGTGGTGTAGCGAGGTAGAGATAGCCGTTTTCGATAATCGGGCGCATGCGACGGAAGAAGAATGTCATCAACAATGTTGCAATGTGGCTACCATCGACATCGGCATCGGTCATGATGATAATCTTGTGGTATGCAAGGCGAGAGAGGTTGACTTGTGTTTTATCCTCTTCGGTGCCAATAGTTACGCGCATTGCACGGAATAAGTTGGCGATTTCTTCGTTATCAAATATTTTGTGCTCCATAGCTTTCTCCACGTTGAGAATTTTACCACGCAATGGAAGAATCGCTTGGAATGTGCGGTCGCGACCTTGTTTTGCAGTACCTCCTGCAGAGTCCCCTTCGACAATGAATAATTCGCAGTCTTCAGCTGTGCGTGATGAGCAGTCTGCAAGTTTGCCTGGGAGACCACCACCACTGAGAGGCGATTTGCGAAGGATTTTTGCGCGAGCGTTGTATGCGGCATGACGTGCTTGAGCGGCAACGATAACCTTTTCAACAATAGTTTTTGCTTGTTTTGGATGCTCTTCGAGGTAGTTGCGAAGTGCTTCGCTTACTGCTTGTTGCACGGCTCCGATCACCTCGTTGTTGCCAAGTTTGGTTTTTGTTTGTCCCTCAAACTGGGGCTCCATAACTTTTACCGATACAACTGCTGTAACGCCTTGACGGAAGTCGTCGCTAGCAATTTCGATTTTTACTTTCTCGAGCATTTTGTTGTCTTCGGCATATTTTTTCAAGGTAGCAGTTAATCCACGACGGAAGCCAGTTAAATGTGTTCCACCTTCGATGGTGTTGATGTTGTTTACGTAAGAGTAAACATTTTCGTTGAAGGTGTTATTGTATGTCAATGCTACTTCAACAGGGATGCCTTGGCGTTCGGTATTGAGGTGGATTACGTCGTTAATGAGGGATTCCTTGTTTCCATCGATATATTCAACAAACTCGCGAAGGCCATCTTGAGAGTAGAATGTCTCGTTTTTAGCTTCGCCATTTTCATTCACTACACGTTTATCGGTTAATGTCAATGTGATACCAGCATTAAGGAATGCCAAGTCGCGAAGACGATTTGCGAGAGTGTTATAATCGTAAACAGTTTCGGTAAAAATTGTATTATCGGGAAGGAATGTTACGCTTGTGCCTGTTTGGTCGGTTTCTCCAACAATGCGTAATTCGGTAGTTGGCTTACCATAGGCATATTCTTGAATGTGAACCTTGCCTTCGCGACGAACTTCGGCACGGAGGTGTGAAGAAAGGGCGTTAACACATGATACACCCACACCATGAAGACCACCAGATACTTTGTAAGAACCTTTGTCAAATTTACCACCAGCGTGAAGCACAGTGAGCACAACTTCAAGGGCACTTTTGTTCTCTTTTTCGTGCATACCTACGGGAATGCCACGACCATTGTCGACAACAGTGATTGAATTGTCTTCGTTGATGGTTACATCAATATGGCTTGCATATCCAGCGAGGGCTTCGTCGATAGAGTTGTCGACAACCTCATATACCAAGTGGTGTAACCCTTTTACGCTGATATCGCCAATGTACATTGCGGGGCGTTTGCGCACAGCCTCCAAGCCCTCTAAGACCTGAATACTATTCGCGCCATAATCCTCTTCTAATTCTGCCATAAATTTAGAGTCTATATTTTATTTAATTTTAGTCTAATTAGAGAGAAAAGAAAGTGCCGATTTGTTCCTTCTTTTCAGCAAACAAAGATACTAAATTTTTGGTGGTTGGCAAAATTTTTTACTATATAGATTTGATATTTTTTCGCGAATTTAATTGCCTGACAATTGGGGTATCGCGAACTGAATTAAAAAAGTGAAAAAATGTAAAATTGTAAGCAGTTCTATTGCAAAACTAAAAAATAGTGTCTACCTTTGCACCACTTTTAAGCAACCGGGGTGTAGCTCAGCCAGGTTAGAGTACGCGTCTGGGGGGCGTGTGGTCGGAAGTTCGAATCTTCTCACCCCGACTGGCTAAAGGGTCTCAACAATTGAGGCTCTTTTTATGATTTAAAATGGAAATAAAAATAGGAGTGCTTGCTAGTACTCCTATTTGTGTTAATATGTTTTTCGCTATCGTTTAATCCAAGTGAGGTTCTGGCGGTAATTGCGACGGCTGTTGAATTTATAGAAAGCATTGTAGAATGGTCGAGTCATTACAAACCATGGGATTGTTATGAACATGCGACGCGATTTTAGTGCAATCATTGCTTTGCGCCAAGTGAGGATTGTGGGAATCCACAATGCAATGCCAAGTGCGGCGACTATTGCAGTGGGGAGGAGGTTGGGGAGTGATAAAATGATTGTTATAATAGATAGTAATGCCCAAATCCAGAATAGTAACGAGCTAAATCCGAAGAAGAAACGTGCACCTTTGCGAATGAAGCGAGAGGTATAACTATAGCGACGTTTGAGAATGCGATGAGTTTCTTTTGTCCCGTGGAAATGACACTCTACGATTGATTCGGAGGAGAGCTCTACAGCTGTATTGTGAGAGTTGGTTATTTCATTGATAAACACATCATCATCGCCATAATGAAGATTGAGAGAATGGGAGAATCCTTTGTTGTCGAAGAAACAACTGCGACGATATGCAAGGTTGTAGTTGAACCCACGATAAGCTGATTTGCCAATTGCTGCAGAGAGATATGTGACAGCTTCTGCTGCACGATCAAATGCACGGCGACGGCGCCCCATTGAAGTGTCGTCTTGTGGTTGAGGGGTAGCATATCCAATAACTACATCAGTTTTGTCGTTGAAGTTGCGAGTCATCAAAGAAAGCCAATATGGAGAGTTGATGCGAGAGTTTGCATTTACGAGCACGATTACATCATGTCGTGCAGCTTTGATTCCGATGGTGAGCGCAAGTTTTTTGCGAGAGAGATTGCGCGAGCGATCTGGCGTATGAGTATAATATAGGTTGGGATATTGTAATTCGAGTTCGTTTACAAGGTCTTGTGTTGACTCTGAAGTTCCATCGTTAACCACGACAACCTCAAACTTCGTAGAATATTCTTGCTCAAGGATTTGAGGGAGTAACTTGGCGAGGTGTGAAGTTTCGTCGTTGGCATATATAATAACCGATGCTGTGGGGAGATTGCCGAATGAAGTAATATCAATGTTAGATTCGTCATTCTCATTGGCTGGAAGATAAGGGATAGAGTCACTACATGCTTGTTGATGTTTTGCAATGCGAGCAATGCGACAACGATACAATGTTAGGAGGAAAATCACACAAAGAGTGATTGTGGATAGTAATATGATTGTTGTTAATGAAATGTCAAAATTAAAAAGAAACTGCATAATGTGAAATTTATTTGCAAATATACAAACATATCTGCAAAATTAAAAATGGAAAATGTAGAAGTTTTGATTTTAGTTTAATGTGAATTGACATTTTTTTATTTGGAGGCAAATGGTTATCTTTGCACTGCAAAATTTTAAAAGGATATGAATTTAAAATATTATTTGTGGATGGCATTAGAGCGATTCGGCGCTAATGGCATATCTTTTTTGTCAAATATATGTTTGAGCTACTTTGTAGTACCCGAAGAGTATGGTATAGTTGCATCATTGGCTGTATTCACAAATATTATTTTTGTGCTTCTTGATTGTGGAATGTCGGATGGGATTATGCGATACAAAGATGCTACTGATAAGGACTTTAATACGCTATTTTGGTTTAATACGTTCATGGGGGTAATGCTATGTGTTACCTATAATATATTAGCCCCATTTGTGGCAGATTATTTGAATATACCAGAGACGGAAGGGGTAATGCGATTATTGGGTTTTGGAGCAATATTGAGTGCTATGACTATATCTCAAGCTACTAAGCAACGATATACTCTTAATTTTAAAAAGATGTCGTTGATAAATTTGGCAACAGTTGCGTCTATGGCTGCTACATGTATAATAATGGGGTGGTTTGGTTGTGGCTATTGGGCTGTGGCAATGCTTACATTTGGATTCTCATTTTATATGCTACTATATTTGTTTGTATTTACAAAATGGCGTGTGCGATTTGAATTCTCAATGAAAACTTTTAGGGATTTGTGGCGATTTGGAGTGAATTTGTTGTTCACGGTGTTGACAACTCAAGTTGCTCAAAATTTATATAGTTTTATGTTGGGGAAATTTTCTCCTGCACAATCTGGGTATTTTGTTCAAGGTCAAAAACTTGAAAATGCACCGATGAAATCAATGGAGTCTACGATTACGTATACATCGTTTGTGATGATAACAAAGGAGCATGATGAAGAAAAACGTCGAAAAGAATTTGTGAAGGTTTATGGGGCTATTGCAGTGATAATGTTTAGTTTTATGGGATTGGCATTTTCATTATGTGAACCATTAATAGATTTAATATTTCCAGAAAAATGGACGCCTGTTGTTCTATATTTTAGATTGTTGGTTGTGCTTGGATTTTTTCAAGCAATGAGTCGTTTTCAGCAAAATTTTTACAAGGTATACGATCGTACTAAGGTATTGGCTAAGTTGGTGTTGTGTGAAAACTTATTGTTGATTATTTCGTGCGTGATATTGTTTGCTATGTCGGTAGATATTTTTGCAATAATCTACTTGACTATTGGTGTTACTATGATTATGAATTTAGTGTCGTTGTATGTTGGGGCTATGATTTCGTCAATTAGTTATTTCGATTTAATAAAATTGCTAGTGAAATCAGTACTCGTTGGGTTGACGGCTATTGTTCCAACATATCTGTTGGTAAATAATATTAGTTCAAATATTGTAGCAATCGTTGTGGGTGGATTATTATTTGTTGTTATGCTATTTATGGCAGGGATATTGTTGATGCGCCCGTATTTTGAAAAAGTATTAAAAAAAAATTTTATAAAGAAATAATAATTGAGCGCAATAAATATGAAATCATAGCGTTGTTTTAAATATATATAAATTTAGAATATGAAAGTGAGACAAATAACAATTAATGTTGCATTGTTGCTGTTTTTAGTAGTGATAGTGTCGTCGTGTGTATCGTACAAGACATCACTCCCTTATTTTGAGGATATTAGGGACTCTGTTTCGGGAGAGTTTAATCAGGGTGATTATGGAATAAAAATTATCGCAGATGATGAACTATTGATAACAATAACCTCTATGGTCCCTGAAGCGACAGCGATGTATAATTTGGCATTGAGCAACCCTGCCACTCGTGAAGGATTGTTAAAAACAACGCAACCACAACAACAAACATATATTGTTGATGCAAACGGTGATATTCAGTTCCCAATATTGGGTAAGTTACATGTTGCTGGAATGTCGACACAAGAATTGACTCAAGAATTAGTGTCTCGTATTAGTAAGAATGTGGATAATCCAGTTGTTAGGGTGCAATTGGTTAACTTTAGAGTTAATGTGTTAGGAGAAGTGAAAAAACCAGGCGCAATTTCTGTAAGTAAAGAGCGTTATTCAATTCTTGATGCATTGGCTGATGCTGGAGATTTGACTGAATACGGAGAACGAAGCAATGTACTTTTAATTCGAGAGGTTGAAGGTAAACGCATCTATCAACGTATGAATCTCAATAGTTCTTCACTGTTGACATCTCCTTATTTTTACTTGCAACAAAATGATGTGGTATATGTAGAACCAAATGAAATTCGTAGAGAAAACGCAAAGTATAATCAAAATAATTCATTTAAAATCTCTGTAGTATCAACAATTGTGAGTGCATGCTCTGTTATTGCATCGCTTGTTATTGCGTTAGCAATTAAATAAATAGTATATTAAGATGGAAAGTAAAAATGATAAAATTGATGTGTCGCAAATTATTGCTTTGTTACGTCGAAATTGGTGGATGTTTGCAATCTCGTTGGTATTATGTATCACGTTTGCAGCAATATATTTGCATGTAAAACATTCAGTATATAGTGTGCATGCCAAAGTATTGGTTGCATATGATGATGGAGCGGGATCTATGGGAACCTCTATGTTGCAAAGCCTTTCACTTGGCGGAGTAGGAGGGCAAAATACGGAGGATGAAGTTATAGTTATGAGTTCGCACTCCATTAAAACTCAAGCAATTAAGGATTTGAAGTTGAACCGAAATTATTCAAGTCCAGATGGGTTGTTGCGCAAGAAATATTACTATAATAATAGCCCAATTGAAATTATGGCACCTGATGAGTTATTTGATACACTTACGGTGGCTTTGAAATTCAATGTTCAGATTAACGAAGATTTGAGTAAAATCTCAGTAAAGGTTAAAAAAGGTAGATTTAAGACTATTACAGAGGTTACGAGCGATAAACTTCCTATGGTGGTGTCAACTCCTTATGGTATTTATTCTATTGATACAACTACTTACTACAAGCCAGGATCGTTAGTGGAGGTTAATGTTGGAATTATTGGGAACTCGGTATATGCAGAGTCAATTGCGAAAAATTTGACTGTTGAAAAAACTGAAAAAAAGGCAAGTGGAATTTCGTTATTCTATGAAGATATAAATGTTCAGCGAGGGAAAGACCTTCTCAATAAGATTATTGAATTATATAATCGACGTGGCCAAAAGGAAAAGGATGAAATGGCGATTAATACGGGCAAATTCATTGAAGAGCGTCTCGATACATTGTATGTGGCATTATCGCAAGCTGAACGTAATATTCAAAATTACAAGCAAGAAAAAAATATTATTGATGTAGCAAGTGAAGCACAATATTTGATGGAGAAGAAAGGATTATTGGACGAAGCATTAATATCGGCAGAGGCTGCATATGAGGTTTTGCGAATGTCGGATGATTTCTTTAAGAATCCTCAAAATAATTATTCAATGATGCCATTTTCAGTTGATTTGCCAGGCATTGATGCCGCAGTGTCAGCATATAATGAGTTAATTGCAAAACGTATGCAAATTGAAGCAAATGCAAAAGGCGATAATCCTGCATTGAAAACAATTGATGCTCAAATAGATGAAATGCGTGTAAGTGTGAAGAAATCAATTGAAGGGGCTGTGGCAAGTGCTTCTGTGCGTTTAAAAGAATTGAAATCACAAGAATCTAAGTCAAATAATCGTTTGAGCTCGATTCCAACTCAAGAAAGGGAATATATTGAATTGCAACGTGATCAACGTATTAAAAATCAGTTATATAGTTATCTTTTGCAACGTCGTGAAGAAAATCAACTCGTGCTTGCTGCAACAACTCCAAAGGGTAAGATTATAGACAACGCATATGCTTTTAATGAACCCATTGCTCCTAATAAGAGGATGATTGTAGTAGTTGCATTGTTTTTAGGATTGCTAATTCCAATGTTGATTATTTACATGAAGAGTTTGATGAATAGTAAATTTGATTCTATTGATGCATTGGGTAGATTGACTTCTTTGCCTGTAATTGGTGAAATTTGTCATGCTCGTAGTCTTAGCGAAAATCCGATAGTTGTGAGCGAAACATCAACTCGCCCTATTGCAGAATTGTTCCGATTATTGCGTAGTAATTTGCAGTTTATGTTCCCAGTGAAGGGAGTGGGAATAGGTCAAGTCGCGATGGTTACTTCAAGCTGTAGTGGAGAGGGGAAAACATTTGTGTCAATGAATGTTGCGGAATCGCTTGCGTTACTTGGAAAAAAAGTAGTACTCGTAGGAATGGATATTCGATTGCCTATGTTGGCTCAAAATCTCAGATTGCCAGCATCTCCAGGTGTTACAAACTATCTGTCAGGAGCAATTGACAGTGTAGATGAATTAGTGCAACGTCATGCAAATTGTGATGTGATTGTGGCAGGACCAGTGCCACCAAACCCATCAGAATTATTGTTAAATAATCGTATTGAACGACTAGTTGCGGAGTTAAAGCAGCGTTATGATTTTGTAATTATTGACTCAGCCCCAATTGGAATGGTCTCAGATACATTCTCATTAGGTAGGTTCAGTGACGTTACACTTTATGTGTCGAGGGCAAATTATACTAAGAAAAATTTTATAAAATACCTCAATTCAGTTGTAGAGCGTGGTCAACTTAAAAATGTGGCAATAGTGTTTAATGACACAAATCCTAAACTATCGTATAGTTATGGATATGGATATGGTTATGGCTATGGCGCAAAAGATGACGATTAAGAATTGTTTCAAAATCGAATAAATCTGGATATCGATGATACAATATTTGGATAGATATGTATTATACCGAAGGATGCTTTTCACTGTTTTTTGGGTGTGGGCAACCTTTGGTTTTTTACAAGAGGAAATGTTGCCGTTTTTAGCGTCAATACGTTCAACTGTATTCATGGGATTGGATATAGTCATGTTGTTTTTGGCGTTTGTATGTGTACGAGATAAACAATCTATACTTTTTTCATTGTTATTTCTTGTTTTGGCATTTATTAGTACTGTAATAAGTCAAGGACTCTCAATTGTAAATTTAGTTAATGGGTGCAGAGACTTTTTACCGTTATTGAGTTTGCCAATGTTTAGAGAATTACAGCGTCGTTATGGAGCAGATTTTATAGAACGCTTTGATAAACAATTGTATTATTTTCTAATACTACAAGCACCGTGTGTTGTATGGCAATTCCTAAATTATGGAGCAAATGATGCTGGTGGAGGGTCGTTAGGTTATGGATATTCGGGAGTTATATCAACCTTGATATATATAATTTCATTTTATTTAATACAAAAGCGATGGACTTATACTAATTATTTTAGAGACTTGTTAGATAATAAATTATTAATATTTTTATTATTTCCAACATTCTTGAATGAAACAAAAGTTAGTTTTGTGTTTTGCCTTTGTTATTTCATTCTGCTGATGAAAATTGATGCGAAAATTATGTTTAAAATGGTTGTCGCAGCACCATTGGTATTAATAGTGCTTTTTTTGGTGTATAATGTTTATTTATCGGCTACGGGAAATGAAGATGATATTACTTCTCTAGATTATTATACTGATACATATCTTGCAGTAGATGACCCTGATCATTTGATGTTGCTTGGTGAAATGCTTCAGGATGGCGAGTTTGAGGATGATGATTGGGTTGTTGATTTGCCTCGATTTACAAAACTTATGTTTTTCCCAATTCTAATGGAGTCGAGTGAAAATTCTAAGTTTATAGGGGCGGGAGTGTCGCATTTTAAAGGTGGGACATCATTGAAGTTGACAAAATTTGCAACTGATTATCAATGGGCTTTATTGGGATCGGTGCCATATATCTATTTTGTGTTAGTGCAATTAGGTTATGTTGGGTTAGTTGGATTTATTGGATTTATATTGGTTACTGGGTTTGAAATAGGACGATATAGACCTAATCGAATGTTGAATCTCCAATTCTTTTTGATTATTGTAATGGTAATTTTGTTGTGTTATAATGACTCTTTTAGAGTGGGAATTTTTAGTTCAATATTCTGTTATATACTATTTCGTTCAAATAGTATGAGCCTCAATGGTGGGAAGAGTAATTAAAAGATGAAAAAACAATTATTAATAATTCATAAAACACAGTTTGGGTATCTTACTGATGCGTATAAATGGTGTCAATATTTGCGTAATGATTATGATATAACGGTAGTATCATTAAATCAGTCTTTCCCTATTGTAGAAATGAAAGGGATAAAGATAGTAGACATTACTGGAAGAAACTTTTATTTGCGAGGTATTAAATTTCTTTTGGCATGTATTATTCAAATATTAAAAAATAGAGGGGCTGTTATTGTTTCATATTTTAAAGAAGCATCAATCCTCCGTAAATTATTCCCTAAAAAGAAAATTATTTTAGATATAAGAACATTGAGCGTTAATGCTAATGAAGAAATAAGGAATAAGGAGAATAATCATATTCGTTTGATTTCCTCTAAATTTACATGTGTAACAGCGATCTCACAAGGTGTTAAAGCATTTGTTGATAATGGCAATTTATTAGTCCATTTATTACCTCTTGGAGCTGATGTGCGAGAATATATTGATTGTCGAGTTGAAAAACCACATCTATTGTATGTGGGAACTTTTTTTAATCGTAGAATTGAAGATACAATTAATGGGCTGAAATTATTTCTTGATAAAAAACCATCAGTAAAATTGCATTATGATATAGTCGGTGACGGAAAAGAGGGTGAGTTAAATAAGTTAAAACAGTTGGTTGAAGACTTAAACTTGCAAGAATATGTGACATTTTATGGGCGTATTCCAAATGAAAAAATTGCTCCGTTTCTGGCTAAGGCTAATATAGGGGTATCGTATGTACCAATTACTGACTATTATCAGCATCAGCCCCCTACAAAAACATATGAATATGTGTTATCGGGAATGTATTGTTTAGCAACTGCAACATATTCAAATCGGGAAATTGTAACTGAAGAAAATGGGATTTTGATACAAGATAATCCTGAGGCATTTTCTCGAGGATTAGGAGAATGTATTGAAAAACTTAAAGATTATAACCCAGATAAAATAAAAGATACCTTAATAGAGTACTCTTGGCAAAATATTGTTGACGGGAAATTAAAACCAATATTGGAATCATTATGAGCGACTCGATTTTTAGTAAATTATTATACATTGGTCCTGATATAAATGGCAAAGGTGGTATATCTTCAGTGTTGAGTTCTTATAGTAGGATGATAACCCCTTTTTATTATATGCCGAGTAATAGCCGATATGGGACGGTTTTAGGTATCCTTATGCTGATAAAATTATTGGTATGGGTGCCATATTATTGTTTAGTAAAAAGGATAAAGATTGTACATATTCATGGTGCTTCGGGCAAATCATTTGTTCGGAAACGATTGATAATGAAATGGGCTAAGTTTTGGGGAGTAAAAACGGTGTTTCATTGTCATAGCGCTGAATTTGAATTGTATGTGAATAGAATGGGTAAGGATAAGGTCGTAAGAACGTTGTCAGAGTATGATAGCGTTGTTGTTCTTTCTCAAAAATGGGCTACTTTTTTTAGAAAATCATTAGGATTGTCAAATGTAGTAGTCATAAATAATATTGTAGAAAAGGTTGAATATAATAATGTTAAAAACATAGATACAGGAGTGGTTAAATTGTTGTTCCTGGGCGCTATTGGGGAGAGAAAAGGTATTTTTGATTTATTGGAAGTCATCGCTCTTCACAAAAATGAATTAAAGAATAAAATAAAAATATTGATTGGGGGCAATGGAGAGGTTGATCGTCTCATGAATTTTATTAAAAAAAATGATATTACCAGTTGTGTTGAATATGTGGGTTGGGTTGTAGGTGAAAAGAAAACGGAATTATTGAAAAATTGTGATGTTGTAGTATTGCCCTCCTATAATGAGGGATTGCCGATTGTTTTGTTAGAAGCGATGGCATATGCCAAACCTTCAATAACTACAAACGTGGGTGGGATTCCTGAAATTGTTGAAAATGGGGTAAATGGTGTAGTGATAAACCCTGGAGATAAAGAGGCTATATATAACGCAATGAAATTGTTTATTGAGAAACCTCAATTAATAGCAGAGTATGGAGTAGAAGGACTTAAACGAGTTGAGGACTATTATCCTGAATCTGTGAAGAAACAATTAGAAAATTTGTATAATCAATTATAAATAGATGCTATATGTTGAGAGTAAAAGTTATTGATGCATGTCGCAAAATTGACTCAAATGGAATGTATCAACATTACATGGCAAATGAGTATGTGCCAACAGAGAAAATCGTTGCATATCAAGAACAAAGGAAGAATGATTTGCTGAAGTTTCATTTAGCGAATAATCCTGGCTATGTGGATTTTTTGAGAAGAAATGGAATCAATGACTTTGAAAATATTAGATGGGAACAACTCCCAATTATTACTAAAGCAGATTTAAAAGGGAAAGAGATGATTGTAAAAAGTAATGCGCATCATCTTCATCATACAGGAGGAAGCACAGGAAAACCTTTGGTATATGCTTTAAGTCGTGATTGTGTTAGTTCTTTGTGGGCTGCGATATGGAGAGCATTTAATGTGCTTGATGTAAAGCCTTGTGAGGCATTGGTTATGGTAGCAGGAACATCGTTGTTTAATAAAGAATCCATCTCTCGAAAGGTATATAATTGGTTAAATCAATTTCATGTTGTATCGGCGTTTGATCTTAATGATGAAATGCTAAAGAAAACATATGAAATGATGGTGCGCAAGAACATTAGAGTAGTATATGGTTATACTTCTTCGGTATTATGTTTGTTGAAATATTTTGATGTAAATAATATAAGGTTTAAACTTAAGGGAATTTTTACGACGTCAGAGATGATGATTCCTGCTGTTAGGGAATTAGCTCGTAAATGTTGTGAATGTGATGTGATTGATATTTACGGAGCTAATGATGGCGGAATATTGGCATTTGAGTGTAAGGAACATTGTGGATATCATGTGTCGTGGGAACGCAGTTTCGTTGAAATTATAAATAATCGCATAATTTTAACAGATTTGTTTAATACATCTTTCCCGTTTATTAGATATCAAGTAGAGGATATGACTAGTGCAGATTCTCTAATAGTGGAGCCTTGTAAATGTGGACGTACAATGTTTCGATTGCCTGATGTGTCAGGACGTATATTTGATATGATAAAAGATATTGATGGAAACATGGTAAATAGTTTCTTTTTTATTAAATCTACGTCAGATGATAAATCTTTTACGCAAATACAAGTAATTGAAAAGAATGGTGTCTTAAATGTGAATTTTATTTCTAATCAGCATAATGAAGAATATTATTCGAAGAAATATTATGAGATATTTAAGCGTCGAATAAATAGGGATATAAAGATTGTAGTAAATGCACCTATTTATACAAAGAAAAATGGGAAATCGCCCATCTATGTGAATTTAGATGAGCATATATAAAGGGAAACGCTTTTTTAGATAATAAAAATGTGTATCTTTGCAAAATATTAAGAAAAGAACGAAAATAAACGATATATGAAAGCTTGTTTTATGGGGCTTGGCTATATTGGCTTGCCCACTGCAATAATCGCTGCAAAGCATGGTGTTGAAGTTAAAGGTGTTGATATTAATCCTACTGTAGTGGAGAAAACCAATGCTGGAGAACTTCATATCGTAGAACCAGGATTGGGTGACTTGTTGAAAGAGGTAGTCGCTTCGGGTGCATTGACGGCTTCTACAAAACCAGAAGTAAGTGATGCTTATTTTATGGTTGTGCCAACTCCATTCAAAGGAAATCATCAACCCGATACTTCATTTGTTGAGGCAGCGACTCGTGCGGTATTACCATTATTAAAAGAAGGCGATTTATATGTGATAGAGTCAACATCTCCAGTCGGTACTACTGAAGCTATGGCTAAAATTATCTATGCTGAACGCCCCGAGCTTGAAGGTAAAATCTATATCGCATATTGCCCTGAGCGTGTGTTGCCAGGTAATATTATTTATGAATTGGTAAACAATGACCGAGTAATAGGTGGTATTGATGAGGCTTCAACCGATAAGGCTATTGCATTTTATTCTCAGTTTGTAAAAGGTCAGTTGCATCGCACTAATGCTCGTACTGCAGAAATGTGTAAACTCACAGAAAACTCATCGCGCGATGTGCAAATTGCATTTGCTAATGAATTGTCGTTTATTTGTGATCGTGCTGGCATTAATGTGTGGGAATTGATTACACTTGCTAATAAGCATCCTCGTGTAAATATTCTTCAACCAGGATGTGGAGTTGGTGGACACTGTATTGCAGTAGACCCATATTTTATTACTGCAGAGTTCCCTAAAGAATCAAAAGTGATTGCGATGGCTCGCGAGATTAATAATTATAAGGCTGATTGGTGTGCCGAAAAGATAGAAAATGCAATGTTGAAATTTGAACTTGCAAATAATCGCAAACCAGTAGTGGCTATGATGGGTATAGCATTTAAACCAGATATCAATGACCTTCGTGAATCGCCAGCAAAATATATCACAACAAAAGTGATGCAAAAATGCAATAATGCACGCATCCTTGTCGTTGAACCTAATGTGAAGGAACACAATGTGTTTAAACTTACCGACTATAATGAAGCATATGAAGTAGCCGATATTGTAGTATTCTTGACTGCTCACACTCCATTTAAGTCGTTGAAGAAACGTGAGGATAAAATAATCCTTGATTTCTGTGGTATATTTAAAAACTAAAAAGTTATTATGGCTATAGAGAAGGTAACATTAAGAGGTGTTGAGATTTATCCTTTTGAATCGGTAGATGAGATTATCAATTTTGCTGACGAAAATAAGGGGATTTTGGTGGCTGTAAATGCCGAAAAAATTCTCAATGCTAATGAGGTTACTCGTCCTATTATAAACAATAATATTGGTTATTGCGACGGCTCTGGTGCAGTGCTTGGCGTGAAGCAAAAGGGCGCAGAAAAGGCTTGTAAAATCGCAGGATGTGAGCTGTGGCTTCATATTATAGCGCGTTTCCATAGCGAAAAATCATTTTATCTCATCGGTGCTAAACCTCAAGTAATTGAAGAGGTTATTGCAAAATTGAAAACAGAATATCCCGACATAAATATTGTGGGATATCGTGATGGTTATATCAAGACCGATGAAGAGCGTGAGGCGATGATTGCCGATGTAGTGGAAAAGAAACCTGATGTAGTATTTGTGGCTATGGGTTCTCCTAAACAAGAGATTCTTATGTCGAAGATGTTGAAACGT
>JAFYSL010000080.1 GCA_017559355.1 Muribaculaceae bacterium | reverse complement strand
GTCGATGCTTCTGCGCTTTCAGCCGGTATTTATTTCGTGAAAGTTGAAACCGAGTTAGGAGCTTCAACATCAAAATTAATTGTAAAATAACGCTCAAATCATATTACAATCATGAAAAAAGTATTTTCAATGGTTGCCGCAATGGCAATTACACTTTCGGCAAGTGCTGAAATTATTCCTATTCAAGGAACCGATTATCAGGTGGATATATTGATTGACCGTGATTTGGGTCCAGGGGTGAACTATAAGCGAATGCGTATCCCCGATTTCCCATTGAACGTGAATATGGTTACAATGGATTTGACCAATCCATACAATAGAGTGGAAACTACTCAAGGTGGCGAACAACTTGGTAAAACTGAGAAACTAGCTAATGCATACACTCGTCAATACACCGCTGAGAAACGCCCATTGGCAGGTGCTAATGGTAACTTTTGGTGTGTGTCGGGGCAATGGCCATGGGCTGAATACCTTGTAGGTGCTACATTCAACGGAAATGTGCGCAATGGTGAGATTATTACCGAAACAAATGCTCACACCGACTGGTGGGGTCACAATGGAGGTTCGCCTGGTTGCGTGGCTATCACTCCCGACAAGAGAATGTATATCGACTTCATGTACTATAGAGGTTGGGTTACAAATGAAAAGTTGGGATCACTTGTGATTCATCAAACCAATAAACTTGTGCGTGATGGCGAAATCGGTCTTTATAACCATTTCTTCGGTCGCGACAAGAGCTTTATCCCTGCCGACCAATATGCCGACGAGAGTGGTACTCAACGTTTGCGCCGAGCAGAAAATGTGTCAACCGAGGTTTATCTCAAAATCAACGAAGGAAATGAGTGGATGGTAGGTCGCCCAATGGCTTGTACTGTACAAGAGGTGAAAACTGATGCTGGAGCAGGTAAACTTGGCGATTATGACCTTTGTCTTATGGGACGTGGTGCCAACAAAGACCTCCTTGCTTCGCTTGTTCCCGGTGATGTATTGACTATTGACCTCAAATGGTTGCAACCCGATGGCACTGCTCCTGAAATTGAGCAACTTATTGGTGGTAACGGTGTGGTGATGGTCGATGGTGTATTGACCGACCTCAACACTGTGGATTCATACAACTCAAAAACATATTCACGCACAGCCTACGGAACAACTGCTGACCGCAAAACACTTATCAATGTAGTTATCGATATGTCGGTTGACCCCGTTTATGGCAAATCTGCCGGTTGTAACACATTCGTGATGTGCGACATTATGAAATACTTTGGTTGTACCAACATCATGAACATGGATGCCGGTGGCTCGGCTCAAATGATGGTTGAAGGCAAAGTTGTGAACAAAACAACCGAGGGTTCTCCTCGTGCTGTTGCTAATGGTTGGTTCTTCTATTCGATTGCACCACAAGATGATGTGGTTACACGACTCGAATTTGAAGAATATTCGCTTCAAGCTCCTATCTATTCTCAATATCAACCAGTGATTCTCGGTTATAACCAATATGGCGATTTGATTGAGAAAAATCTACAAGGATTTACTCTCTCTTGCCCCGACTCGCTCGGCATATGTGACGGAATGAAGTTCTCTGCAGGAGGCAATGCTTGTGTGAGTGAATTGACAGCAACCTACAACGGAGTGAGTGTGACAAAAGCAATTAATATAGTTGATGCTGAAATCGCAATGCGCGTTAAGCCTATCCTCATCGATGCTACTCGCGAATACAAAATGGAGGTAACAGCTCAAATTGGTGACAACGTATACACCTACGACCCTGCATCAATCGAGTGGACTGTAGCTGACAAAACTGTGGCAGATATTGATGAAAATGGCGTGTTGCGTGGCTATAAAGAAGGTTCAACTCAAATCGTAGGCTTGGTAGGTGAATTCCTTGATACTACTATCGTAACTGTTGAGATTGCTCCTGCTCCTAAATTGGAAATGAACGATATGACCGGATGGACCATCAAAGGTGCATCAGGTATCACTAATGGCACTTTAGCCGAAGATGGAACTCTTTCATTTACATATGGTGCTCCTCGTGCTGCAACGATCCAAATGTCGAAGGATATAACTTATTATTCACTCCCTGACAAATTGTGGCTTGAATTTACTCCAACAGTAAATATCAAGAGCATTAATGTTGACTTGCGTTCACCTAAACACACCAAAATTAATAAGTTGGAATTGAAACCAACCACAGGTGAAGTGTGGGAAGCAGGTGCAACGCATCGCATAGAATTCCCCATTAGCGAATTGGGCGACCCTGCCGACATAATTCTCTATCCACTTTCATTGCACTACATCAACTTCACAATTGAAACAAACACTGCATACAAAGGCGAACAATCAATCAAGATTAGTGAGTTGAGTGCTGAGTACAATAAATATTCTTCGGTAGAACAAGTAATCGTAGGAGAGGGTAGTGGAGTAAAATTATATCCTAATCCAGTAACAGATGGGGTATTTACAGTAGCAACATCAAAAGAACTAAAAAGTGTTGACGTGTATTCAATCGCGGGTGTTGCAGTACAATCTCTAAAATGTGAAAGTAATGTAGTAACTATAAATGCCTCTAATCTTGCAAAAGGTGTTTACTTTGTAAAAGTAGAAACTGAAGCAGGTGTATCAACATCAAGACTAGTTGTAAAGTAACAAAAAGTTAAAGAGTTAAACAATATGATTGGGAGGTGTGTCATAAATAGTGGCACACCTCTATATTTTTATTGTTTTTTAATTTTTCTAAAAGAAAAACAATTGAAAAAACGAGAATGAAGGCAAAATAATATCAAATATTATTCTTATCTTTGTGCAAATGTATTTATTAACTTCGATTTGTTGTGCGTAGACGGAGATTGATAGATGCATGTATGAATGAAAACTAACATAAATAACTAAATAATACCTGTTTTATATGAAAAAACTGTTACTCTCAATTATGACATTTGCCGGCATCGCATCGATGAACGCGCAAATAGCAGAAGTGGAGTCGGTATCTCCTCTATTGAAAGGGGTAGAGAGTGAAATGTATCATCCGATATTAAGCTCTGACGGCTCTCAACTCTTATTCTCTGAATGTAATTTCAAAGGTTTGAGAATGTATGATTTTAACGACAATGTAGTTGTTAAAATTAGCGATGAAGAACGTGCAGGTCTCAATGCTTCATTCTCTCCCGACGGAAAAGAAATCTATTTCGTGACTCAAACATTGCAAGACAAACGCAATATGCGCCAAGTGAAAAAGTATGATGTGGCTTCACGTCAAACTGTGGAAGTGTCAAAACTTGGTCGTGTTGTAGCTGCTCCTGTGGCAACAACTAAAGGTTTTGCGACTACTATCGATGGCAAATTGCTTGTGACAGATAAAGCTGCTACTCGTGTGCGCACTGAAGGTACAAACTTGATTATCGCGAAAAATGGTGTAGAAAAATCTTACACTCCAATCGAAAAAAGCGCAGGTTATATCTGGTCATCACTTTCTCCTGATGGAAACAAAGTGATGTTCTTTGCTGCAGCTTATGGCATCGTGATTACTGACCTCAATGGTAACATTCTTGCAACTCCTGGAAACTATGAATCACCAGTGTGGTTTGGTAACGATCATATCGTAGCAATGAATGCAACAAATGATGGTTACAACTATCACTCTTCTCAAATTTTACTTCTTTCAATTGACGGTTCTAAAAAACAAGAACTCACAAAGCCTGAGTCAATGACAATGAACCCAACAGCATCGTTTGAAGCAGGTAAAATTGTGTATTCAACAATCGATGGTCGTTTGTATCAAATGAATCTTAAACTTAAATAAGATAGGAGGACACGAATATGAAAAAGAAACTTACAGCATTAATGGTTGCTGGTGTTACCGCAATCTCAGCAATGGCACTCGATTATAGTGACCTCATTATCTACATCAACCCTGGTCATGGTGGTCATGACCAATCAAATGACCGTAACGTAGTGGTGTATCCTTATGAATTGGGCGACACTATGGGCTTCTGGGAATCAAAGTCAAATATGGACAAAGCGTTCCGTATGCGTGAATTGTTGCGCGAACTTGGCGCTACTGTGTATATGTCGCGTGTCACAAACACAAGTGCCGACGACTTAGGCTTGGAAACAATTGGTCGACTCGCTAATGCAACAGGTGCCGACCTCTTCCTCTCAATTCACTCAAACGCAACAGGTACTTCTAACCGTGTGAACTTCCCAATCATTTTCTATCGTGGATATGACAACGAACCTGTTATCCCCGAAGCGAAAGAGTGGGCTCGTGCAATCGGTGAAAACTTGTTGACTAACAAGGCTACTATTTGGACTTCTACAAACGTAAATATTCGTGGAGACTGGTCGTTCCAACCTACTTGGGGCACTCAAGGTTATGGCGTGTTGCGTGCATTGACCGTTCCTGGAACATTATCGGAAGGTTCATTCCACGACTATATTCCTGAAACATATCGTTTGTTGAACCATGACTATAAGTTTACCGAAGCTTGGAACTATCGCAAAGCAGTTTCTCAACATTTTGGCCTTCCAGGAGCTCCTTATGGCGCAATCGCAGGTCGTTTGAACGACTCTCGCTTTCCTCGTGTAGCTGACTATAAAATGTTTGATGATGACTTGCTCGAAACTGTTGACACTGCATACGTTTCTTTGTGGGACGAAACAGGAACAACAAAATTGCAAGAAACAACAAGTGGCACTGACTTTAATGGTATCTATGCATTCCGTAAAGTTAATCCAGGTAAATATATGTTGAAAGTTAGTGGAAATCGTCATTATGAAACAACTGCAATGGTTGAAGTTGTTGCCGACGAAATTTCATATGTAAACTTGAAAGTAAACAAAATTCGTAGCACACCTCCTGTAGTAGAAAAATATTCTCCTGTGTGGAAAGAAGGCGAGCCAGGTGTGCTTTGTAATACACCTGTAGTGCTCGACTTTAACTGGGACATGGATACAGCAAGCGTTGAAGCTGCATTCTCAATGACTCCTGAAATTCCTGGTGTAATCACTTGGGAACAAAATAACCTCAGAATGGTGTTTACTCCATCGCAAACTTATCAAACAAGCACTGTCTACACAGCTCGTTTGTCAACTGAGGCTAAACATGCTGGAGGTATGGCTATGGAAGATCCATTTGAACTCTCATTCTTTACTGCCGATCGCAACTATATGTCAATCCTAGGACAATTCCCTAAAGAAGGTGAAGAAGTTCACTTTGACAACCCTGCAGTGGAAGTGCGTTTCGACAAATTACCCGATGTGCAACCAATTTTGAAACAAGTAAGCGTTGTTGATGAAAATGGCACTAAAGTGGCTCTTAACAACCGAAAAATGACATATAGTAAGCTTGGTGATGAATATGGTTTCTTCCGCATTGCATTTACTAAAGACTTGACAGTAGGTAAGAAATACAAAATGACTCTTTCAAATGAAATATCTGATAAAGATGGTATTCCTTTGCAAGATAGCGTAGTGGTGAACTTTACTGCTGTTGATGCTGGTGAAGCAAAAACTGACGTCTTGATGGAAGGTATGGAAGATGCTACACTATACGCTGTTAACGAACAAGGTTCGGTAGATGTGACTTCTGCAACAATCTCTGCTGATGCTACAAACAAATTGTTTGATTCTAAATGTGTTAATGTAGCTTACGAATTCGCAAAAACTGAAGGTTGTGAATTGTTGCTTTCTCGCTCAGCTCTTATTGAAACAAAATTGACAAGCAAAGATGCGATAGGTGTGCATGTGTATGGTGACCTTACTGCAAATGAAGCATATCTTGAAGTGATTGCACCTGAAGATGTAAAATATATCCCATTAGGTAAAATGGATTACCTTGGTTGGCGTTATATCGAAGTGCCTTTGGCTATGCTTGAAGGCGAAAAAGAATATCAACTCTCAGGTATTAAAGTTGTTCAAACTCCAAGCTTGATGAGCCGCAAAGGTGAAGTTAAAATCGACAACATTAACTACATCAAAGATGGTGTGGCAAGTATTGATAATGTAGAAAATGCATCAGTAACTGTGTATCCTAATCCTGCATCTGAGTTGTTGATTGCTAATGGTGATGGCTTGATTAAGAGCGTAGAACTTATTGCAATGAATGGAACTACTGTAGCAAAAGCTGTAGGTAATGTGCTTAACGTAAGTGAAATTGTTGATGGAGTTTACTTTGTACGTATCCTCATCGGTGGCAAATTCACATTGAAGAAAGTAGTAGTAAAACATTAATAACTAAATAACAATAACTAAAATGAAAGCTAAATCATTAATTCTTGCGGTAGCATTGAGCATGTGTGCTTCAATGTCGGCAGCTGATATAGTGGCTGTTTATACCAAGAAAGTTGATGTTGGTACTGAAGCTCATCACCCAACATTAAGCCCAAATGGGGAGGTTGTCCTTTTCTCTACAGAAGATTATACTGGATTGAAATCTATCAACCTTTCTACTCAAGAAGTGAGTGTGATTGACGAAACTCCTAAAGCTGGTTTCAATCCACGATTTACTGTTGATGGTAGCGAAGTTGTGTATCGCACATCGGTTAGAGAAGATGGAATCTCTCGTGAAGATGTGAAACGCTATAGCTTTGTTTCAAAAGGTAAAACACAAATGATGAAACACTCAAAAGAAGTGGTTAATACTCCAGCGCTTGTGGATGATACTTATGCTTATGCATTCGCTAAAAAACAAGCTATGGAAGTGTCAATTAATGGCGTTAAACGAGAAATTAACCCTATTGAATATGGTTATCGTTATTTGTGGCCTGCGCTATCTCCATCAGCAAACAAACTCGTGTTTAATGAAGTCTATTCAGGTTTGTTTGTTTCAAATGTAGATGGTACACAAGCAAAATTCCTCGTAAGCCGTGGTGATTTCCCATGCTGGGTAGGTGACAAATTCGTAGTTGCATTAAGCACTAAAGATGATGGTTATGTTATCACAAGCGCTAAAATTATTGCAATCGAAGTTGCAACAGGCAAAGTTACCGAACTTACAAACGATAGCGTGAAAGTTGATGGCCTTACTGCTATGGGCGATAAAATCGTTTATACTACAGAGGACGGAGATATGTATGTTATGAACATTCTAATTAACGAATAATTATGAAACGTATATTATTTATTATATTAGCAGCATTAGTGGCAACAACTGCCGTTGAAGCTAAAAAAATGAGTGATTTGACTGTCGTTATCGACCCAGGCCATGGTGGCTATGATGGAGACGACCGTCCAATTAAAATTCACCCATACGAACAAAATTCACATGATGGTTATTGGGAGTCAAAAAGTAACCTTGTTAAAGGTCTTTATTTGAAAGCTATTTTGGATTCTCTTGGAGTTGATGCTCACATCACTCGTACTCACAATAATTATAATGAAATTGATGGTGATGGAATTCCCGATGAACCAAGTTTGTCAACTCGTGCTTATCAAGCTAATAACTTGGGTGCTGACTGTTTCTTCTCTATCCACTCAAATGCGGGTGAAGGTGTAAACTACCCATTGATGATTTATCACAAAGGTGGTAAATATGATGACAGAACAGGTCAATTAACAACTTATAAAGAAGAAAATAAACTTCTTAGTGAAGTAGTAAATTCAGTGTTTAATACAAGTATTTACTCTAACTGGGTAAACTATAAAGGTCAAACTGGTACAACTAACCCAGGACGTGTAACTGCTGACGTTGACTTGCTTGGCTATAGTCTTGGTGTGTTGCGTAACCTTCATGGTATCGGTATGCTTTCAGAAGGTGGTATGCACGAACACCGTCCACAAGCTCACCGCTTGATGAACGATGACTACAACTGGCTTGAAGCTTGGTATTTTGCAAAATCTCTTATGATTCACTTCAATACTGAAGATCGTTTCGTAACAGGTAACATTGCTGGAGTTGTTTATGACAATCACAACATTCGTCAATTCTCTTACGACACTGACTTTACTTATCTTGGTCGTGACAAAAACGATGCTATCAACTTCGCTCACGTTGAATTGATTGACGCTCAAGGCAATGTTGTTCAAGAACGTACTACCGACAAAGATTACAATGGTGTATTCGTGTTCCGTAATATCACTCCTGGTGAATATACAGTGAAAGTTGCTCATGATAAATATTATACTGAAGAAACTAAAGTAACAGTAGTTGCTGATGAGGTAACATATCAAGACATGCCTTTGTGCTTGAAACGTACTGAGCCTCTTACTGTCCTTTCTTATGGTCCACTTGGTGCTGATAGCGTTGCAGTGAGCTGTGCTTCAACTATTGATTTCGAATTCAACTACGATATCGATGAAAAATCATTTGAAGAAGCGTTCTCTATCACTCCTGCAGTAGATGGTTATTTTGTGTATGACAAGTCTTTCCATAAAGTATCATTTATTCCATCACTTTCTCTTGAAATCGATACTACTTATACTGTAGTATTGTCTAAATCAGTGAAAACTCCTGATACATACACTGTTGATCCTACTCTTGGCGAAGATTTTAAATTCACCTTCCGCACTCTTGCACGTAACCGCCTTGAAATGATTGACAATTATCCTGTAGATGGTGGTGCTGTTCACTATAGTGCTCCTGTATTCGAATTCCGTTTTGACAAAACTATCGAGTATTCAGATTACAAAAACCAAATCAAAGTTTATGATAAGAATAATAATGAGTTAGCACTCAACCCACGTAGTACTAAATTTAACCAATTGTCAAGTGGTTATGGTAACGCAATGGTGGTTTTGCAAAAAGACTTGGTTGTAGGTGAAACCTATCGTGCGGTAGTATCAGGAGAGTTGCGTGACAAAGAAAACCTTCCAATGGTAACTAATGTTGAATTGACTTTCGTTGCTAAAGATGTATCTGGTGAAAAAGACGGTGAAATTCTTGAAAAATTCAATGTGGACAAATTGTTTGATTATGACACAGTTTATACAGTGAATAACCTTGCAAAACCATCTGCTGCTAAGAGTACAGCAAAATATCTCTATGATAAAGCCTCTACTCGTTTAGCTTATAGTTTTGCTGATAACCATGATTGTCAAGTAGTATGGAACTATGTAGCTCCTGATACTGTATCTCGTACTTATGCTAAGGGTGATGTTCTTGGTCTCCACGTTTATGGTGACTTCAACAATCACGAACTTTGGGTAGGTGTATCACAAGGTACCGATACTAAATATGAAAAACTTTGTGATCTCGACTTCCGCGGTTGGGAATACAAAGAAGTCGTTTTGAATTCTCTTGAAGCTGGTTATGACTATAACTTTAGCAATATTAAAGTTGTTCAAGTGACAAGCCCAATTACTCAGAAAGGTGAATTCTATCTTGATAACCTCATCAAGCGTAAAGCTGAAGAGAGTGGAGTCGAGGGGGTAATTGCTGATGCTGTAACTATTTACCCAATTCCTGCTAATGATGTGTTCAATGTTGATGCACTTTCAGCAATCAAACAACTCGAATTGTTCAACATTCGTGGTGAAAAAGTCGCAGAAGCATTTAACGCAAATAAACTCAACGTTTCAGAATTGCCACAAGGTGTTTACATCATGCAAGTAGAAACAGAAGATGGTTCTTCTTCACATAAAGTTTCTATTAGCCGCTAATTTTAGATAATCTAAATATCCTAAAAGGGGTGTCGCTCGAAAGAGTGGCACCCCTTTCTTTATGTGTTGTTCATTTGGGGTGAAAACTTAATAAATATTTAATTATAAGAAAATTTCCTTTAATAATATTGATTTTGTTTAATATTTGCAGTATCTTTGTAGATAATCGTCGTAAGAATTAAATACAATCTGATAAGCTAATAATGAAAGTATTAAATATTAAGTACTTAGCATTATCTATTATGGTGTGCGTGTCTCTTTTTTTACAGGCAACTGTGAAAGAAGATGTGCTTGATGCGCTTAATGCGTTACAACCTGCACAGTCGAACATCGGAAAAATTAAGGTAGAATCAGTTCAAATCAATAAATCAAAGAAAAAATTAGTAGTGAAGTGTAACGAGATGGTAGGATATAATACCATCGATGCTGTTATACTTCAAGATATGAAAGATGCCGTATTGGCGTCGTTAGACGGCGATTACACAGGGTATAAAGTAGAAATATTAGCAGGAAAACACAATATCGACGATTATTTATCAGTATCTTACGACGAAATCAATGGTCCAGCCGAAAAAGCTCGTTTCATTACGCCTTTAGAAGGTGTTGAAGCTCCATTAGGTCTTGATGGTAAGAATATTGCCATGTGGCAAAGTCATGGTTGGTATTTTGAACCATCTCTTAACCGATGGGAGTGGCAACGAGCTCGTATCTTTGAGACTGTTGAAGACCTTTACACTCAAAGCTATGTAATACCTTTCTTAATGCCAATGCTTGAAAATGCAGGCGCTTATGTGTTAAGTCCTCGTGAACGAGACTTTAATTTGAATGAAGTAGTTGTTGATGGCGACGGACATTTGGCGCAATCTCGCTATGAAGAAATTGCGGGTAAAGAGTTGTGGAGTAATGCTGGAGTAGCTGGTTTTGCTTACAAAAAAGCTGTATTAAAAAATGGAGATAATCCATTTAAGGATGGCAGTGTGAGAATGGTAAAAACTGTTGCTCAAGGTGAAAACGCTTCAGTGGCTAAATGGTTGCCTCAGCTTCCCGAGCCAGGTAATTATGCTGTGTATGTGTCATACGCATCAATGCCAAATAGTGCAACTGACGCTCTTTATCGTATTTATTCTCGTAGCGGAGTAAAAGAGTTTAATGTCAATCAGCAAATGGGTGGTGGTACTTGGATTTATCTAGGTCATTTCCCCTTTGATGTTGATGGCGAAGGCAAGCCGGTGATTGAACTTGTCAACACTTCATCGGAGGTTGGTAGTGTTGTAACTGCCGATGCTGTGAAAGTTGGTGGAGGCATGGGTAATGTGGCTCGCAAAGTGGAAGAAGGAGAACCTGGACTTGACTATGAGTATGTTGAGAGTGGTTATCCTCGATTTACTGAGGCTGCACGTTATTGGATGCAATGGGCTGGAGTCCCCGATTCAATCTATTCACCATCAAACAATGTTAACGACTATACCGATGACTATAAGGCTCGTGGTATGTGGGTTAACTATATGATGGGTGGTTCTTCAATGTTGCCTAATTATAAAGGATTGAATATCCCTATTGATTTGTCGCTTGCATTCCATACCGATGCAGGAACAACAATGAATGACTCAATCATTGGCACCCTTTCAATTTATTACAGTGATAATGGAGGAAAATATGCTAACGGAACTCCTCGTTATGCTTCGCGAATGTTAACCGATAGCATTGCCACTGCGATTGTTAACGATATTAGAGCAAGTTATGAACCTCGTTGGACTCGCCGTGCAATGTGGGATAAGACTTATTACGAAGCACGAGTGCCTCAAGTGCCAGCATTATTACTCGAATTATTGTCGCACCAAAACTTTGCGGATATGAAATATGGTCTAGATCCTTCATTCCGTTTTACAGTAAGTCGTGCAATCTACAAGGGTATGCTCAAATTTATTGCAAATCGTGATAATCGAGAATATGTAGTTCAACCATTGCCAATTAATAGTTTTGCAATAGCAAAAGAGGGTAGTGCAAAATATCTCTTATCGTGGGAAGCAACAGTTGATCAACAAGAATCAACAGCAACTCCATCGTATTTTATCGTTGAAGAGCGCATTAATGATGGCGAATTCGTTGAAATTGCTCAAGTAGAAAAACCTCAATTGGTAGTTAATATTACTGATCAAGATATACATTCTTATCGCATTATTGCAGCAAATAAAGGTGGTATAAGTTTCCCATCAGAAGTACTTGCGTTATGTGATAAAGGTGAAAATGCAAAAGTTGTTACCGTAGTTAATGGTTTTACTCGTGTATCTGCTCCAGATTGGTTTGAAGCTGGTGAAATTGCGGGATTTAACGGTAGAAAAGATCACGGCGTACCTTATGTGTATGATATTAATTACATTGGCGAACAAACCGAATTCCGTCGTTCAATTCCTTGGATGGATGATGATGCTGCGGGTTTTGGTGCTTGTAGAGCTGATTATGAGACAAAAGTGATAGCAGGAAATACATTTGACTATGTATATACTCATGGCGTTTCAATTGCTAATGCAGGATATTCATTTGTTTCATCAAGTGCTGAAGCATTTGCAAAAGCTACTGATATGCCTCAAGTCGTTGACTTAATTTTAGGAAAACAAAAAGAGATAAAAGTAGGTACTGGTAGCTATGGAACAAAGTATAAGGCATTCCCTGTGGCATTGCAAAATCGATTGACTGCTATAGCTCAACAAGGTACAGATATCATGGTCTCTGGTGCATTTGTGGCAACCGATATTTGGGATAACCCATTAGCGACTAAGAGAGATGCTGAAATGAGTAAGAAATTTGCAGCTGAAGTACTTGGATTTAAGTGGCGCACAGGTCAAGCAAGTACAACTGGTGAGGCATATGGCGTACAATCTCGATTCAAAGAGTTTGGACGAAATAAATATACATTCAACAACACCTTAAATGCATTGTGTTATGTAGTAGAATCTCCTGATTCATTCTATCCTGCCGATGACAAAAAAGGTGCGACAATTATGCGCTATAGCGAAAATAATTTAGTAAGTGGGGTTGCATGTGATAATGGAACTCATCAAACAGTGATAATCGGTTTCCCATTTGAAACAATTACTGATGAGCAACAACGCAATGAGTTGATGAAATCCACACTCGATTTCTTCAAAAATAGAGCGCATAAACCTGTTGAAAAAACAGTAACAAAGACATCAAAAAAGAGAAAATAAATAAACGAAATATTTAAATAATTATAAATCATTTTATTAATACATTTACAATGAAAACTATCAACTGTTTTATTCCTTATGCTGACGCTCAGCAAGTGCAAGCAACTGTTGACGGCCTTCGTCAAAATGCTTTAGTGACAAAAATCTTCCTTCTTGCCACAGATGCTAACGCCGCTGCCGTAGAAGGTTGTGAAGTAATCAACATTGATGCTCTCAATAGCTCAGCTACCATGAAAAAAATCGCTGTAGCTGCTGAAGGCGATTACACACTCTTCTATACTAAGTATAACAATCTCGTAATGGGTTATTTGGCTCTCGAACGTATGGTTCGTCTTGCTACTGACTCTAAAGCTGCGATGGTATATGCTGATAGCTATCAAGTTGTTGAAGGTAAAAAATCTAACGCTCCTGTAATTGACTATCAATTCGGTTCACTTCGTGATGATTTCAGCTTCGGTTCAGTTCTTTTCTTCAACACTGCAGCGTTGAAAGCTGCTGCTGCTGAAATCGATGCAGAATATACTGCTGCTGGTCTTTACGACCTTCGTTTGAAAGTATCTCGTCAAGGTGATTTAGTTCATATTAACGAATATCTTTACACAGAAGTTGCACTTCCTGTTGCTACTGAAGGGGAATCTCACTTTAGCTATGTAGACCCAAAAAACCGTGGTGTACAAATTGAAATGGAACAAGCTTGTACAGATCACCTCAAAAAAATCGGTGGTTACCTTGAACCAAAATTTGAAGAAATTAACTTCAACCAAGGTGACTTTGAATATGAAGCATCTGTTATCATCCCTGTTCGTAACCGTGTTCGCACAGTTCGTGATGCTATCAAGAGTGTTCTTTCTCAAAAAACTGACTTCAAATTCAACCTCATCGTTATCGACAATGGTAGCACAGATGGTACAACTGAAGCTATCGATGAATTCAAAGATGACGAACGTCTTATCCACATCATCCCAGAACGTGATGACCTCGGTATCGGTGGTTGCTGGAACGTAGGTGTAAATCACCCAAAATGTGGTAAATTCGCAGTTCAACTTGACTCTGACGACGTTTACTCTGATGAAAATACTCTTGCTAAGATGGTTGGCGCATTCTACGAACAAAACTGCTCAATGGTAGTAGGTACTTATATGCTTACCGACATCAACATGCAAATGATTCCTCCCGGTGTGATCGACCACAAAGAATGGACTCCAGAAAATGGTCGCAACAATGCACTTCGTATCAATGGTCTTGGTGCTCCACGTGCATTCTATACTCCAATGCTTCGTGAAATCAATGTTCCTAACACAAGCTACGGTGAAGACTATGCTCTTGGTCTTGCATTCTCTCGTCACTATCAAATCGGTCGCGTTTATGACGTAGTTTACTATTGCCGTCGTTGGGAAGATAACTCTGACCACGCATTGGATATCAACAAGACTAACGCTAACAACCTTTACAAGGACCGTATCCGTACATGGGAACTTCAAGCACGTGTTGAATTAAACAAAAATAAATAATCATTACGACTGTGGTAAATTCAGAAATGATAAACAAATTTATCGGCGAGCAGCTTGCTGAGTGGCAAACTGCCGCTGATAACTTTGAAGCTCTCAAAGGCGTTAAAGTGAAAGAACTTGACGTTGATGGAATGAAAATCAAAGTGCAATTCAATCCTGCACGTATCGTTTCATCTGCGGCTAAAGTTGACGCTAAATCGCTTGCAGAACGTAAATGTTTCCTTTGTGCTGAAAACCGTCCATCGGTGCAACGTGGCATAGAGTGGGGTAATGGTTACATCGTGTTGATTAACCCATTCCCAATCTTCCCTCGTCACTTGACTATTCCTGATATGGGACACGTTGATCAACTTATCAAAGGTCGCATTGCTGACATGATGAGCCTCGCAAAAGAACTTGATGAGTACACAGTATTCTATAATGGTCCTAAGTGTGGTGCATCAGCTCCTGACCACATGTACTTCCAAGCTGGTAATAGTGATTTCTTGACTATTGGAGAAGCTCTTGATGGAAAAGAACTCAAAACTGTTGCAACTGATGGAGATGCAGTATTGGCTGTATGTGATACACTTCCTTTGAATGTATTTGTTATTGATTCTAACGATCCTCAAGCTGGAGAACGTTTGTTTGTTCGTCTTTATGATGCAATTCCTGTTCCAGAAGGTGAAAAAGAACCAATGATGAACCTTCTTTGCTATGCAACTCCTGCTGGCGTGCGTTTGGTAGTTATTCCACGTAAGCAACACCGTCCTTCATTCTATGGAACAGAAGGTGACGATAAAATGTTGCTCAGCCCAGCTTCTGTTGACATGGGAGGTGTATTTATCACTCCTCTTGAAAAAGACTTCAATAAACTTGATGCTGAATTAGTAAAAGTAATCTTTAATGAACTTTGCCTCAGCAATGAAGATGTTGAAGAAATTGTAAATAACATTAAGTAAAACAAACAATTAATGGAAGAACCCAAAATTAAGGTCGGCATCATGAGTGCCGCAGAGGTAAAATTTATCCTCGACGGTGATTTCCATGTTTCAGATACTACTGTCAGTGGTAGCCAAGTGGCTACCACCGATGGTAAATCTATTATTTGGAACAATAAAGAATATACCGAACTATTTTTTGAACCAACAAACGATGAAGTTTCCTTTTGGCTTGAAGATGTGACCATTGGGGTGAACTTCCACTGGGAGCGTAAAGAAAATCAACGTTTCAAAGGAGCTCTCAAACTTATCGTTGAAAATGGCAAAATCACACCTATTAATATATTAGGTGTAGAAGACTATCTTTTGAGCGTAATTTCATCAGAAATGAGTGCAACAGCTTCGCTTGAATTGCTTAAAGCACACGCTGTTATTTCTCGTAGCTGGTTGTTGGCTCAAATTGATAAAAACAAACGCATCGTTGATGCAGGCGAACAATATTCGGCTGTTGAAAAAACATCTGACGATGAAATGATTAAGTGGTATGACCGTGAAGATCACATCAACTTTGATGTATGTGCCGACGACCACTGTCAACGTTACCAAGGTATTACTCGTGCGTCTACTCCCGAGGTTGCTAAAGCAATTGAAGCAACTCGTGGCCAAGTATTGATGGATGGTGAAAATCTTTGTGACGCTCGTTTTTCTAAATGCTGTGGTGGCGTTTATGAAGAATTTGAAAACTGCTGGGAACCTATTCATTATGACTATCTTGCAGCTCGTCGCGATGGTGAAAATGAAACTGATTTCCCCGACTTAACTATCGAAGAAAATGCTCGAGAATGGATTTTGACTCGTCCAGAAGCTCATTGTAATACTTCTGA
The DNA here is from genome assembly GCA_017559355.1 of Muribaculaceae bacterium. Classification (GTDB taxonomy): domain Bacteria; phylum Bacteroidota; class Bacteroidia; order Bacteroidales; family Muribaculaceae; genus RGIG4079. The sequence goes on along the minus strand of JAFYSL010000080.1, from coordinate 16,613 downwards.
CGCTGAAATCCTTTCACAAGTTCTAAATAACTATGACCAAGAAACTACCGACTTCTATCGTTGGGAGGTTACTTACACTCAAGAAGAAATTTCTAAATTGGTGAAAGAACGCTCAGGTATGGATTATGGTAATATCGTTGATCTCGAACCTATCGCTCGTGGTACTTCGGGTAGACTTTATAAACTCAAAATCGTAGGTACTAACAAAACTCTTACTATTGGTAAAGAACTTGAAATCCGTCGCACTCTTTCTCCTTCTCACCTCTATAGCTCAGCATTTGTGGTTGAAAAAGGTGAAAATGATGCAAACGGACTTCCTTCAACATTCACTCTCAAAGGTGCAGGTTGGGGGCATGGTGTAGGCCTTTGCCAAATTGGTGCAGCAGTAATGGGTGCTAAAGGATATAACTACAAAGAAATCCTTCTCCACTACTTCGTTGACGCTGAAATCAAAGAATTATATTAATAAACTAAATAAAGAAAAAGAAAATGGCTAAAGCAACAAAACGCAATCCTTGGGCGTGGATTCCTTCGCTCTATTTTGCACAAGGGATTCCATTTATTTTCATCAATATGGTGACAATGGTTCTCTTTACTCAACTTGGTATGTCGGAAACCGACGCTACTCTTTACACAGGTTGGTTGTACCTTCCTTGGGTAATTAAACCTTTCTGGGGTCCTATTGTAGATATTATTCGCACAAAACGTTGGTGGACTGTAACTATGCAAATTTGTGTTGCAGTAGGTCTTGCAGCTATCGCATTTACACTTCCATTGCCAAACAAAGAAGAAATTGCAAACGGTCTTCCAGTTAATGCATTCATGCTTTGTTTGTTCTTCTATTTTATTACTGCATTCTGTTCAGCAACTCACGACATCGCATCTGATGGCTTCTATATGCTCGCTCTCAACACTTCTGAACAAAGTATGTTTGTCGGAATTCGTTCTACATTCTATCGTTGTGCTAACGTGTTTGGTCAAGGTGGTCTTGTAATTCTTGCAGGTATCCTCCAATCTCAAACAGGTGATGTTGCTCTTGGTTGGAAATACACAGTAATCATTTGTGCTGTATTCTTTGCAGTTGTTTCAATCTATCACACATTTATTCTTCCAGCTCCTACTGCTGACAAGGCTGTAGGTGGAGAAGATGCTAAAAAGAAAAGTATTGGTGATATTCTCAAAGAGTTCTCTGGTTCTTTCGTAACATTCTTCCAAAAGAAACATGTGATTCTTGCAATGTTGTTCATGCTTCTTTATCGTCTTCCTGAAGCTCAAGTAGTAAAACTTTGTCAACCATTCCTTCTTGCTTCTCGCGATGCAGGTGGTCTTGGTATGACTCAAACTGAAGTTGGTTTTGCTTATGGTACACTTGCAATCATCGGTCTCACCATTGGTGGTATCATCGGTGGTATCGTAGCATCTAAAGGTGGTCTTAAGAAATGGATTTGGCCTATGGCTCTTGCTACTTCACTCAACTGTGTTGCATACATCATTCTTTCAAACGTTCAACCTTCATATGCTGAAATCGGAGGTAAAGCAATTATCTTCAGCGCAATCGTTCTTGAACAATTTGCATATGGTTTCGGTTTCACCGCGTTTATGCTTTATATGATGTATTTCGCAGATGGTCCTTACAAAACTTCTCACTATGCAATCTGTACAGCATTCATGGCACTCGGTATGATGCTTCCAGGTATGGCTGCAGGTTACATTAAAGAAAGTCTCCTTGGCAACTCTTACATCATGTTCTTCTGGTGGGTACTAGCTTGTAACTTTGCAACTTGGACAGTAACTGCTCTTGTTCGCAAACACATCGACCCTAAATATGGTGCAAAACAAGTAGAAGAAAAGAAATAATAACATGACTTCAATGTTAAAAAAAATATCAGTGCTAGCCATTGCCCTTGTGGCAATGGCAGCTTCTGCTCAAGTAAAACCAGGTGTGGAAACACTCCGTGATGGTGGTTTTGAGCAGTTGAAAGGCAAACGTGTGGGTTTAATTACTAACCCAAGTGGTGTTGATAATAACCTCGTGTCAACAATCGACATCCTTGCTAATGCTCCTGGTGTGAAACTTAATGCCCTTTATAGCCCCGAACATGGTGTGCGTGGCGATATTGCTGCTGGTGAAAAAGTAGATACTTATACCGACTCAAAAACAGGTGTAACTGTTTATTCATTATATGGTAAAAATAAGAAACCATCGGCCGAAATGCTTAAAGATGTCGATGTGCTTGTATATGATATTCAAGATAATGGTTGTCGCTCATTCACTTTTATCAGCACAATGGGGTTGTGTATGGAAGCTTGTGCCGAAAATGATAAGGAATTTATGGTGCTCGATCGTCCTAATCCACTTTCAGGTTTGAAAGTGGAAGGTAACCTTGTTGAAGAAGGCTTCTTCTCATTGGTAAGCCAATTCAAGATCCCTTATCTTTATGGTTTGACTCCTGGTGAGCTTGCTCTTATGCTCAACGATGGTATGTTGAAAGGTGGCAAGAAAACAAAATTGACAGTTGTGCCTATGACAGGTTGGCATCGTTACATGACGTTTGACCAAACTGGTATGCCTTGGATTCTTCCTTCACCTCATCAACCATATCCACAATCGGCAATTTATTACCCCACAACAGGTATTATTGGTGAATTGTATTTCGTGTCGATTGGTGTAGGTTACACAATGCCATTCCAATTGATTTGTGCTTCATGGATTGATGCAACTGAGTTTTGCAATCGTTTGAACGCATTAAATCTTAAAGGTATTATGTTCCGTCCTATTCACATTAAACCATATTATAGTGTAGGTAAAGGCGAAAATCTTCAAGGTGTTCAACTTTATGTTACCGATGTGCTTGATTGTGAATTGACAATGGTACAATTCCACGCAATGGAAATTTTGGCCGAAATGTATCCCGACAAGCGCCTCCTTGATGAAGATGGTCAAGGTACTTTGGGCAACCGTTGGAACATGTTTGATAAAGTGTGTGGTACTGATCAAATTCGTATCAAATTTTCTAAAAACTATAAAGTAGCCGATATTATCGATTATTGGAATAAAGATGCAGAAGCATTCAAAGCTAAATCGGCTAAATATTATCTCTACAAATAAAAACAGATAAATTAAGTCATTATGAAACTTGCTTATAAAAAGTTCTTACAAGACATTAAAGGTATAGTATCAAAAGATCGTATATATACCGATGATCTTCGCCTTCTTGCATGGGGTACTGATGCTGGTTTCTATCGCATGATACCTCAAATAGTTATTCGCTCGAATAATGAAGAAGAAGTTTCTAAATTGTTGTCAATAGCATCGAAACATAATCTTCCTGTTACATTCCGTGCAGCAGGTACAAGTCTTTCGGGGCAAGCTATTAGTGACTCAATTCTTATCGTAGCAGGTAAGCACTGGGAAGGTTATAAAATTGGTCCAGGTGCTGAAACAATAAAACTACAGCCTGGGATTATAGGTAGTCGTGTAAATGACTACCTACGTCCCTATGGCCGTATGTTCTCTCCCGACCCCGCTTCTAAAAACTCGGCAATGGTGGGTGGTATTGTGGTTAACAATGCTTCGGGTATGAACTGCGGTACTCATGCCAATAGCGACAAAATCTTGAAATCAGTGCGATTGGTATTTGCCGATGGTACTGTGCTAGATACTGGCGATGATCGTTCTCGCAAGCTTTTTGCGTTGAACAAACCTCAATTTGTTGAAGGTATTATGAATTTGCGTAACGAAATTCGTGCCGACAAAGAACTCGTTGAACGTATTAAACATAAATACAGCATTAAAAATGTAACAGGTTTGAACTTGTTGCCATTTGTTGAATTTGACGATCCATTTGAAATTATTGCTCACAGCATTGTGGGTTCGGAAGGAACATTAGCTTTCCTTTCAGAGATTACTGTAAATACAGCGCATCTCTATCCTCACTCAGCAAGTGCAATGCTTTATTTCAGCGACTTGGAAGAAGCTTGTAAAGCTGTTGTGGCAATGAAGAAAGGTCCTGTTGCTGGGGCTGAACTTCTTGATAAAAAATCACTTTCGGCAGTTAACGATACTACTGGTGAAGGACTTACTGCAGTTCTCACCGAAACTAAGGCTGATACTCCCGAAGAGTTGCAAAAGAATATCAATGAAATACTTGAAATTCTTAAACCATTTAATTTATACAAACCAGCCTACTTTACCGATAAACCTGAAGAGTATTCACAATATTGGAAAATTCGTTCAGGTATTTTCCCATCAGTAGGTGGTACTCGTCCTCTTGGCACAACAGTGCTTATTGAAGACGTTGCGTTCCACATTGAAGACCTCCCAAAGGCAACTGTAGAATTGCAACAATTGCTTCAAGATAGTGGTTATAACGATGCATGTATCTATGGCCATGCTCTTGAAGGAAACTATCACTTTATTATATCACAGTCGTTTGACTCTGAAGAAGAAATCAATCGCTATAAAGAGTTGATGTTGGCTGTAGAGCGTCTTGTTGTTGATCGTTATGATGGCTCATTGAAAGCCGAACATGGTACTGGTCGCAACATGGCTCCATTTGTTAAGAAAGAATGGGGTGAAAAGGCTTGGACAATGATGAAACGTGTAAAAGAACTTTTCGACCCTCAAAATATTCTCAATCCAGGTGTAATCTTTAACGATGATCCAGAATGTTATATTAAAGGATTGAAACCAATGCCATTGACAAATCCTCATGTTGATAAATGTATTGAATGTGGATTCTGTGAAGTGAATTGTGTAACTTGTGGTTATGCTGATTCGTTATCATCACGTCAACGCATTGTTACTCAACGTGAAATTACTCGTCTAAAAAATACAGGAGAAGATCCTGCTCGCTTGGCTCGTCTTGAAAAACAATTCAAGTCATACGGAAATTCTACTTGTGCTGGAGATGGATTGTGTAGCGTATCGTGTCCTATGGGTAATAATACAGGCGAAATGGTTCACGACCTTCGTCGCGAAGCGTTGCCTAAGGGAAGTATGGGTTATAAGATAGGCGATTTTGCTGCTAAAAATCTCCATGCAATTACTGGAGTATTCCGTCCTGTACTTTCTGCTGCAAATCTTGCAGGGGCAGTGCTTGGTGAACGCGGAGTAAATGCAATTGGTGGAGCTTTGAATAAAGTAGGTGTTCCTTTGTGGACTCCATCGCTACCAGGTGCATTCTATTCTCCTAAGGTTGCAACTCAACCTGCCGATAAAAAAGTGGTATATTTCCCAAGTTGTATTAACCAAACAATGGGTCAATCACGTGAAAAAGGGAAAAAAGTAGAAACGCTTGTAGATACTGTTATAGCACTTTGCAATAAGGCTGGTTACGAAGTTATCTTCCCTAAAAATATGAAGAAACTTTGTTGTGGTATGATTTGGGAAAGTAAAGGTATGCCAGATATTGCTGACCGCAAAACAGCCGAATTAGAAAAAGCATTGCTTGAAGCATCAGAAAATGGCAAATATCCTGTGCTTTGTGACCAAAGTCCATGTCTACATCGCATGCGTGACCATATTAAGTCTATGCATCTATATGAACCAGCTGAATTTATTTATGAATTCCTTGCTCCTAATCTTGAGTTTACCCCAATTGAGGATACTGTAGCAGTACACGTTACATGTTCTTCTCGTCGCATGGGCTTGGCTGACAAAATCATTGCACTTGCGCGTATGTGTTCACGCAATGTCGTAGTGCCTACCGAAGTCGGTTGCTGTGGTTTTGCTGGCGATAAAGGTTTCATGATGCCTGAACTCAATAAATATGCGTTGCGTAAGCTTCGTCCACAAATTGAAGCATCGGGTGCGACACATGGTTACTCAAATAGCCGTACATGTGAAATAGGTCTTACTACAAATAGTGGTATTCCTTATAAATCTATCGCATATTTGGTAGATAGTTGTACTAAATCGAAAAAATAACAAGAATATATGGCAGAAGTTGTAAAAAAACAGAGTCAGCGTATGCTTGCCCTTGATATCCTTCGAGGTATCACTATTGCAGGTATGATACTTGTAAACAATCCAGGATCGTGGAGTTATATGTATCGTCCACTTGGACACGCAGCTTGGAATGGATTGACTCCAACCGACCTCATATTCCCATTTTTTATGTTTATTATGGGTATTTCGACATTTATTTCAATGCGAAAATTTCAATTTAAAATGTCGGGCTCATTATTGTTCAAAATTATCAAACGCACAGTTATCATCTTTGCGATAGGTCTTGCTATCGCATGGTTTAGCAAGTTGTGCTATGGTATCGCAGGAGGTAAATCTTTCTTGGAAGCAGCCAATTCGTTTGATACTATTCGCATTCTCGGCGTAATGCCACGTTTGGCTCTTTGCTATGGAGCAGCATCAATTATTGTGCTTGTGCTTCGTTGTAAACACTTATTGTGGGCTGTAGCAACACTATTGGTAGGTTATGGAGTAATACTCCTTGTTGATGAATATGGACTCATATTCTCAGAGCAAAATATCGTATCTGTAATTGACCAAGCTGTGCTCGGTATTGACCATATGTATAAAGATACCATTGATGGTGTAAAACTCGCTTTTGATCCAGAAGGCTTGTTGAGTACAATTCCATCTATTGCTCACGTATTAATTGGATTCTGGGCAGGTATGAAGATGATGGAAGAAAAAGATATTAATATGCGCGTAAATCGTTTGTTTATTATCGGCGCGATATTGATGATTATTGGATTCCTCTTTGACTATGCAGTTCCCATCAATAAAAAACTTTGGACACCAACATTTGCTCTTGTAACATGTGGTCTTGCTTCTACATTCTTGGCATTGTTGATATGGATTATCGATATCAAAGGATATAAGAAATGGTGTCGTTTCTTTGAAGCATTTGGTATTAACCCATTATTCCTCTATGTCCTTGGTGGAGTATTAGGCATCATCTTTGGCTCATTCAAGTTTGGTGCAGCTAATACCTCTATAAAAGGATATGTGTATGGAGAGTTCCTTTCTCCAATGATTGGCGATCCAACACTCGCTTCATGCATCTACGCATTACTCTTTATTGCCCTTTGTTGGTCGATTGGGTATATACTTTATAGAAAGAAAATCTATATTAAAATATAATACAATAAATAATAAATAATAAATAAGACATGAAATTAATTGCAGATTGTGGCAGTACCAAAATCCAATGGTGTGCTGTTGAAGAAGGAAAAGTAGTAAAAGAATTCTTCACTCCAGGTATGAATGCTATTATGCTCACCGAAGAAGAAATGGCTGAGCGTATGGGTAATGAATTGAAACCAGAAGTTGAAGGTATGACTTTCGAGAGCATCTATTTCTATGGTGCAGGTTGTATCAATGATGAAGTGTGTGGCAATGTGCGTCGTGCTATCGCTGCTCATGTTCCAGCTCCAGTTATTGAAGTTTATACCGACCTCCTTGCTGCTGCTCGTGCACTCTTTGGTCATGAAGCAGGTATTGCTTGTATCTTGGGTACAGGTTCTAACTCTTGCTACTACGATGGCGAAAAAATCGTTGACAATGTGTCTCCACTTGGTTACATTCTTGGTGACGAGGGTAGTGGTGCAGTTCTTGGTAAATTGCTCGTGGGTGATGTGTTGAAAAAACAACTTCCAGAACCTCTTTGCGAAAAATTCCTCGCTCAATACGATCTTGACCGCATGAAAATTATTCAAAAGGTTTATCGTGAGCACCCAGCTAATCGTTTCCTTGCTTCAATCACTCCATTCCTTATCCAAAACATCGAGGAACCAGCTGTTCACCGTCTCGTATTGAATGCATTCAAAGCATTCTTCGTGCGTAACATTGCTAACTATCCTAACTATAAAGAATACAGCATTAACTTTGTAGGTTCAATCGCTCACTACTATCGTGAAGTTCTTGAAGAAGCAGCTGATGCAGTTGACTGCAAAATCGGCAAAATCCTTCAAGCACCAATGGAGGGTCTTATCGCTTACCACGCGTAATTAATTCATAATGCATAAATAAAATTCATAATTAAAATTTAGATAATATGGCATTTGTAAAAATCAGTGAACAACCTTCACTTTACAATGACTTGGAAAAGAAATCAGTATTGGAACTCCTTACTGATATCAACAATGAGGACAAAAAAGTAGCTCTCGCTGTAGAAAAAGCTATCCCTCAAATTGAAAAACTTGTTACAGGTATCGTTAGCCGCATGAAAAAAGGTGGTCGTATCTTCTATATGGGTGCTGGTACTTCAGGTCGTCTTGGTGTGCTTGACGCATCTGAAATTCCTCCAACATACGGTATGGACCCATCATGGGTAATCGGTCTCATCGCAGGTGGCGACACAGCACTCCGTAACCCAGTTGAAAATGCTGAAGATGATACAGTGCAAGGTTGGAAAGACCTCGAAGCATTCAATATCAACGAAAAAGATACAGTTATCGGTATTGCTGCTTCAGGTACAACTCCTTATGTAATTGGCGCGCTTAACGCATGTCGCGAACGTGGCATCTTGACAGCTGCTATTACTTCTAACCCTGATGCTCCAATTTCACAAGCAGCTGATATCGCTATCGAAATGGTAGTTGGTCCTGAATATGTAACAGGTAGCTCTCGTATGAAATCAGGTACAGGTCAAAAAATGATTTGTAACATGATTACTACATCTGTTATGATTCAAATGGGTCGTGTGAAAGGTAACAAAATGGTGAACATGCAACTTTCTAATGCGAAACTCGTTGACCGTGGTACTCGCATGGTTGTTGAAGAACTTGGCTTGGAATACGAAGAAGCTAAACGCCTTCTTCTCCTCCACGGTGAAGTAAAACGCGCATGCGACGCTTACCGTGCCGAACAAGCATAAGTTCTATTGACATAAGAACAAAAGTAAAGTGATGGTGTGTCAAAATTTTTGACACACCATCATGTTTTTTTATTAAAAACAAAGTGGTTGAGCAAGATGGTGTGCGTTAAGTGTTAAAAAGTTTGTAGGGGTGGGGGATTTTGGTTAATTTTGTAGTGAGAAATTTATGTGAAATAGATACTTAATGAATTTGCTGTCGTCTATTTTATCCCAACCAAGGCAGGTGGATTTGCGTAACTTATTGTGGGGGGGGGAAGTTAAGAGTATTTTCTTTTAACAAATGCTTTAAAGCATTTGTTAATGTATGCTTCGCTTTCATGTGTTTTGGCACATGGGGGTGATTTTGTTTGTATATAAGGGTATAAATTTGAAAAATATAAATTAATAACTAAAAATATTTTTAATATGAAAAAGCTTTTTAAGATGTCGCTTATGGCGATAGTGTGTGTGATGTGTGGAGTGAGCACCGTGAGTGCAGCTTCATGGCGTGTAAATAACAACACCGCAATGGGTGCTCATTTTGTCGATGTTAATGCGGCAATGACCGATGAGCGAGTAGCAGAGGGTGACACCCTTTATCTCGATCCCAGCACAATTTTTACTACTAGACAAACAATCTCTAAACGCGTCACTATCGTAGGACCGGGCTACTTTCATCAAGAAAGTTCTATCGGTAGTGCGACTTTCAACGGAGGTTTATATATTGAAAAAAATGCCGCTGGCACTAAAATCGAAGGTTGTGTATTTAGAGGAACTTCTTCATATAGTGCTATAATTGTATCTGTCGATAATGTCACCTTTGAGCGCAACTATTTCTACTATTCATATGTATCTTCAACTTCCAACAAATACTTGGTTTTTCATGCCAATTATATCGAGACTAATTATGAGGCGTTTGTTGGTAACGGTGCAAGTACCTATGGTTGGGTTATAACAAACAACATTATCAAAAGCGGGTTAGATTCTCGCTCAACTTATGGTGGTATTTCAGTGAGAAATTTGTTTAACGCTACTATACAAAACAATGTCATTATTAATCATGATAGTGATGATTGTTGCATATATCAAGTGTATAACTCCACTATTACAAACAATATATTGATAAATGCCGGCAATGCGGTTAATGGACACGTTCACTCTCTTTTAGAGAATAACAATATAATAGAAAAAAATGTTACAAGTAGCAGTGCCGACTATAGCACTTGTCCAAATTTCCCTAATAACACTTTCCTTGGAAGCAATGACTTGACAGCAGTGTTTGATACCAATGGAATCGCCGACTGTTACTACCGTTTATGTGAGGGAAGTCCTGCAATAGGAGCTGGAGAGAATGGAATCGATTGTGGCGCATACGCTGGCGACTCATACGTGCCATCGGGTTTGCCTTTGTTTTATCCCTATTTCACTGGGGTGGAAATTCCTGCTGTGACTACCGACGGAAAATTAAATATAAAACTTAACATCAAGGCACAAAATGAATAATAGCAAGCAATCTCAATCACCCATTCTCGGGATTGTTGTTTGCCTCATATTGTGTTTCCCGTTTTTAACCTCGGCACAAGATTTGCCGGTGTCAAACAATATTACCCGAGTGGAATATTTCTGGGACGTTGACCCAGGTTATGGCAACGCTATTCCGTTGTCGATTACTCCCGGCGAGGAGGTGTCCATTGATACCGACATCGCAGTTCCCGATACAATGACCAACGGCACACACCGCTTGTTTGTGCGAGCAAAAAGCAATCAAGGCTGGTCGCCAGTGTTAGAGCGATTGGTGAGTGTTAAACGCAGTGTGAAAAACAATATCACCCGAGTGGAATATTTCTGGGACGTTGACCCAGGTTATGGCAATGCAGAGCCATTGTCGTTTACTACCACCGACGATGGAGTAAATGTTGATACCAATATAATTCCTGCCGATTCTCTTGCTGGCGAACATTTACTTGTGATTCGTGCACAAAGTGCTACCGGACATTGGAGCCCTGTGTGTGTCGAAACCGTAAATGTAGGTATCGAGGGGCTTTTCACTCTCAATGAGACATTGCCCGAAGGCACCGACCGAAACTTTATTTCGCTCGCCGAACTATTTGAGACACTCACTACCGATGATGTGCGTGGCGATATTGATGTAGTGGTGCGCGATGGTGCAACCTTTGAATATGATGCAACCGATAGCACTTCGTTGGCTCTTGTCAATGAGGCGCGAATGAAGATTGACGAGTTTGGTAAATATGTTACATTTAAGTCGTCGGCCGATGCATTTGCCACACTCGCATTTACAGCAACAGAAGTCGATAAAAATGCAATGCTGGGATTGTTGTCATCGTTCCGAAACGAAAATGTGTCGATAACACTCAATGGGGTGGAATATGACTTCAACGCGTTTAATGAGCGAGAGCAAGAGTTGTGTTCGGGCGATACAAGCGAAGAACTTGACTTCTCGGGCATCACTGCCGATGAAAATGTAATGATAGCATGGGCTGTGAAACCTCATAAAGATATGGCGGTGAAAGGATATGCCGAGAGTGGAACAGGGAATCTTCCAGCAATGACATTAACTAATCACAACAAGGTCGTTGATTATGTGGAATATGACTTGGCATTGCTCAATGGTAGCGACACTGTGACAGTGAAAAATCATAAGATATATGTTTATACCCGAGTATGTGAAAAGAGTTTCACATCGATGACACCTCAAAATGGAGCATCGGTTGACCCTATATCGCAAAAACTCTCGTGGAACAGTATCTTGGGAGCCAACAGTTATCGCTTGTATATCACCAAGCGATTGACTGCCGATGTTGAATCGGGCGTAGTTGCCAACACGGAGGCGACTGTCGTTGACTTGAAAACTACAAGTCACACTCTCAATGTGGAAAGCGGATATACCTATGATTGGAAAGTGACAGCCTATGGCCGATGCGATAGTTTGCAAAGTGTAGAAAAGCGCTTCAATGGACGCTTGTTGTCGGACCTTACTGTTAATTTTGTTGCTGTGCCCGAATATGCATTTGCAGGGGCACCATTCTCAATTTCGGCAGTGGTGATAAATAACGGAGAGGGTGCAACAACCGAGACAACGTGGAACGATGTGCTATATTATAGTCTCTCTTCAAATGACATTACTACAGCCACCAAGTTGGCTACGGTGAGCCATAATGGCAATATCGCCCCCGGCGAAAGTTATACTGTGACATTCAATGCCAAGATGCCTGATGTCGATGAAGGTGTGATATACCTCTTTGTGGCTACCGATGAGTCGCAACGTGTAATGGAAGTTAATGATAAGAATAATAGTGCAGTATCGACCGCAATCGATTGTGAACCATTTATCATGAACGCTCAAGCCCACACTGCCCTCGCAGCATTCTACAATGCTCTTGGAGGTGATAACTGGAGTAAAAAGTGGAATATTGCAAGTGATAATATTACATCGGAAAATTATCCAGGTGTAACATTCAATGCCAATGGTGAACCAACGGCAATAGCGCTTGAAAATAATGGTATAGTGTGTGATGTTACAGATATGACATTTGACCTTCCTCAACTCGAGACTCTCAACTTGGCTAAAAATACTCTAACAGGTGATGTGACTGCAATGGCCAATTCATTGCCATCGCTCACAACATTGAACCTCGCTTATAACCGTCTTACAGGTATGTTGGGAGTGTTGCCACGTTCGATAACCTCGCTCAATCTCACTAATCAATTTAGAACATCTAACGGACTCTTTGTGTCGATGGATAATTTCACTCCAGTGAAAGTGATGATAGGCGAAATTGTCGATGAGTTGAAAGACCGCATGGTTAGCAATTGTCATGCCATAGAACTTTATGACCACAACAATGCTAATTTTGGTTATAACCCAAGTTATGGAGTCTATAACATTGACGCAAACGGTAAAGGCTCTTGGTATGGTAGTGTCAACTACTCTAACGTTACAGATAATTATCGTTACAGTGCAGGTGGATTAAATTATAAAGATTATAATTTTGAGCAAGATAAACTTCTCATGCTCACCGATAATAGTCCATGGACAAATGGGTCGGCATATCCGGTTGTCATAAGTTGGAAGCCTGGCGACTCTAACATGGATGCTATTACCGATGTGCTCGATGTGCAAAATACTCTTAACGAACTCCTTGGTCGTCGTGATACTTATAACTACGGCTTTAACTATGCTGCCGCTGACTTGAACTCTGATGATATTTACAATATATTAGATGTGGTGAAGGCAGTGAATATTGTGCTTGAAAGCCAATATGCTACAACCGAACAAGCAAATTCGCTAATGTCGGGTGAAGTGAAATTGGCAAGTGCAACAGTGTTTGCCGATGGAAATATGATAGTGCTTAATGCTCTTGAAGATGTAGCCGCAATAGATGTAACATTGAGTGGTGTGACATCAAAACAGATACGTCAAAAGTTGAGCAAGAGTGATTTCCAAGTTCAAACACGCGACATCGACGGCGGAGTTCGCATAGTGATATTTTCACCTAATGGCGAGGTAATCCCTGCGGGCGAAACGGTGTTGTTTACTATGTCGAATTATGGTGTGCCCACATCGATAAAATGTGCCGATGCCAATGCCAACGAGTTGAACGCTAAAGTATCGGGTGAAGTATCGTCGGTGTCATCGATATTGTGTGACCAACAACCAATCGCGGTGAGAGTATGCGATGGAAAATTGCTTGTGAAATGTGCCTATGCGATAGGTATGGGGCATGTAGAGGTTTATTCAACATCGGGAAGCATGATATTTAATAGTGGTGAGGTGGAATTTAAGCAAGGCTTAATGGAATTTGCTACTAGTTTGACCGATGGAGTATATATCGTGAAAGTGATAGCCGAAGAGGATTGTTTCATCGGTAAATTAAAAAAATAATAGAGTTTCATTATGAAAAAAATAATAAAAGATTTGAGGTTGTGGATTGTGTGTGCAGTGATGCTGTGCACCGCAACCTCATATGCGCAAATTGATAATTACAGACTCTCGCTTACTGACGTGGAGGGAGCGGCAGGAAAGCAGGTGAGTGTGCCCATCTCTCTTGCCAATTCGGGAGTAGTAACTGCATTGCAATTTGACATAGACTTGCCATATCCGATGCCTCAAAATGCGACTCCAGTGATGAGTAATCGCTCTAATGGGCATAGTGTATCGGTGAGAACGATTAATAGTTCGAAGTATATTTATCGCGTGTTTGTAATGTCGTATGACAACAAACCGATATTGGGAAACTCAGGTGTATTGATGCATTTTCCCATGACGGTAAATGCTGAAGCCCAAGCTGGCGATACTTGCAGCATAGAGATGAAAGATATTGTAATAAGTAATGCTGTGGGTGAGCAAATGGCTTCGGAAACAACCAATAAAGCAACGTTTATGGTGCAACGAGTGCCGACTCCCGACCTCGTGGTAACTGACCTTGTGTGTGGAAATAGTGTGGTGACTCCTGGAGGTGCCATAAACCTCACATATACCGTTGCCAATAAAGGAAATGCTCCAACCAAAGGTAGTTGGGTGGAAAAAGTGTATTTTGTGCGTTCCGACGGTGGTAGATTACATGTTGGAAGTACAACTTATGACAAGGAATTGATAGATGGCTTGTCGATAGATCGGCAAGTGGCATTTAACTTGCCCAAAGTAGTGCGTGTGGATGGCGATGTGACTGTGCAGATTGAACTTGAAACCAAAACTTCTACAACTGGTGAGTTGATTGCTGATATGGCAAACAATGTGGCTACTTTTGAAGGTGCAATATATGTAGAGAAATTATTATTTCTCAATAGCGCAAGTTATGAGATAACCGAGGGTGCGAGGGAATACACAAAAATCACATTGACACGCTCGGGCGATTGGAGCATGGATGAAACATTTGCTCTTTCACTTGATGTGGATAATGTGCTTAATTTCCCTGCCGAAGTGACCATTCCCGCAAACAACTCGGGGGTGACATTCAAAGTATATGCTCCCGATAATGATGTAGTGAGCGAAAATGAACGCACTCACCTCACTATTGCCGACAAGATGGGGGGCTATCCTAATTTAGTGGTACCGGTGAAGGTGATTGATGATGATGATTATATTTTGTCGATCACAACCGACAAGAAAGAATATACCGAAGGTGAAGATGTGACATTTACCGTGACACGTGAAAATGGTAGCGTGGAAGCACCATTGGAAGTGTCGCTAACCAATGACTATGTGTCGCGTTTTACAATCGACCGTAGCATAACAATTCCTGCTGGAGAGAGAAGCGCTTCGTTTACGCTCACAGCAAAGGATAATTCGGTGGCACAAGCCGATGTTATTGTTACTGAGACGGCTACTGCCAATGAATATGAGACTGCAAAAGTGTCATTTAAGTTATATGATAATGACCGCCCCGATATTACATTAAAACTTTCATCGGATATGGTATCGGAAGCCGATGGTTATGCATGTATGATAGGGACTGTGACTCGAAATGGCGATTTGACTCATTCGGTATCAATTTATATTGATAATAATTCAGATGGTAGTGTGTTTTTTGACTCTGACCGAGTAGTAATACCTTCAGGAAAAAGTTCGGTAACGTTCCCCATAAGTGTGGCCGATAATTCAACGACCGAAGGTGATAGAGTTTATGAAGTTACTGCTTCGGTATATTTGCCCGAATGTAGATGTGTGGCAGATGATAAATTGGTTAGATGCACTTTTACGGTTATCGATGATGATACTGAAGCAAAATTGCAGATGCAATGTAATTCGGGAATGATTGTAGAGGGTGGCTCTACAAGTGTGACAATAAGCCGTAACACGTTGAATGATTTGTCGAGAGAAGTTGTGGTAAATCTCTCGTGTAACGATAAAATGCTCACATTGCCAGCCACTGTAACTATTCCTGCTAATCGCACTTCTGCTTCGTTTACTGTAACAGCAGCAACCGATGAGGTGGTAGGGAATACTCATTATAGTAACATCGTGGCCACTGCCCCCGGTTTCTCGGGAACATCAATTATGTTTACCATCAATGATGCCACATTGCCCGATGTGGAAGTTGTGTCAATGAACATCCCTAAAGAAATAACTCGAGGAAGTGACGCTACTTTTGAAGTAACATTGACCAATACTGGATTAACAAAATTACCAGCAGGGGTAACTATCCCAGTGATGTATTCGCTTTCTACCAATTGGCATAACTATATCGAATATGAAACATTGTTTGCTATTACTACCGATAAAGAAATTGCAGTGGGAGAGGTAGCAACATTTACATCAACCCAAAGAGTGCCATGGAATGGACGTGTGGGAACTTATAATTTCTTTACATGGCCAAATATCAAAAGGGAAATTGAAGAAGCCAATTATTTCAATAACTGCTCACAATTTGTGAATAATGTCAATATCAAAGCACCTTATAAAGTAATAGAGGTGACAACTGACAAAAAGGTATATTCCAAAGGTGAAACAGTTGTGATTAATGGTAAGATTGAAGGAAATCTCGATAATGAGAATTTAGCGGTAGATGTGTATTTTGTGAATCAAAACACCGGTGCAAAGGTTGAAAGAAACGCAATAGTTGATATAAATGGCAATTTCACATGCGCTCTCAAGTTGGACGAGAGTATGGGTGGAAAATATAATGTTGGTGCAAAATATTCTAAAAATACCGCTTATGAAGCATTTACAGAAATCGCTATTTATAATATAGGTTTTAAGAATAATTATATTGAGTGGAAGGTGACTGAAAATGTAGTATCAGAAGGTCGCATAGAAGTAACAAATTTATC
>JAFYSL010000007.1 GCA_017559355.1 Muribaculaceae bacterium | reverse complement strand
TTGTAAACGGATGTAAACCCTTGTCAACTATCTACACGAAATGACAAAAAATAAGCTCCGCAAATTCTCCACGTCAGAAATATGTATCAAAAATATGTGGAAATTTGGGAACCATCAAAAAGCAGTCTGAAAGTGTTAAATTTTAGAATGTATTGATAATTAAAGGTTTATATTTGGTTATTTCTGGATGGTTTTGGTTGTTTGAGGCTTCTAAATACAAACAGAGAATGCAGACGAACCAATCGAGGTTACGGAATTGGAAATAGTTACCTCAGTCAAGCCAGTGCATTTACTGAACGCAGACTCGCCAATTGAAGTTACGGAATTAGGGATTGTTACCTCAGTCAAACTTTTGCAATTAACGAACGCAGAGTTACCAATCGAGGTCACAGAATAAGTAGTACCAGAATAGGTTACTGTTTCGAGTATAACGACACTGCCAGTATATTCGTTATCATAACTAGAGGCATAGATTCCTTTATAAGTAACAGCGACAGTTTTGGCTGTTTTATCGGTAATATTGTAATAGATTCCATCAACCACAAAGTCGTAGGCGAAGATGGGGATTGATGATAGAAGCAGGGCTACAAGGAGTAGCGGAATACGTAAAATCTTTTTCATAGAAATGAATGTTTTGTGTGCCTCCTGCCTCCCCTAATTTGGCGGTTAATAACGTGATTGTTTAGTTTATAAAATGTGAAAACGTGGGAGTTCGTTCGGTTTATTTTGTTAGAGGCATCGCCAAACACCCATCTGAGAAATAAACAGTCCAATCCACCCCACGCCATACCTATATATGACACCCCGCCTATGGGGTGGAAAATAGGCACACATGAGCGTCATTGACCGCTTTACCTTCTCAGATTGAAAATTGGCGATTTCCTAACAAAGGATAAAGCTGAAAACGCTTTCACTAATATGTCTCATGTGGGGAGGGCAACACTTTGCCACCCACAAGATTACTGCAAAGGTAACAATTAAAGATGAAAAAGGAAAGATGAAAGATGAAAAATCGCAATCGCATCAAAATTACCAAAACTACAATCGTGTGAAGCTTTGGCTCGACGAGGTTCGTCCGAGTCAATTTGGTAAGTTTGATTCCAATTTTGTCGCAGTGAACACCTCAGTCACTACGTGATAGTTTTCTAAGTTATTTTTCGGTTTCGCAGCCACGGAAGAGGAATTCCTCTTCGGCTTTTTCGCGAGGGAAGCAGTAGTAAGTTAGTTCTCCTTCGGAACATACGCGCCCTTTTACCGATATTGTAGCATCAATAATAGCAAACATTCTCTTTTGTTCGCGCAAGTGAGCGCGAATTTCAAGTGTTACATTGTCGCCAGTGGGTATTGGTCGGCGATATTTCATGTTGAGATTAGTAGTAACACCTGTTGTTTGTAGTTTGCGAGCAATTACCCAAGCACCGATTTCATCAATAAGGGTTGCTTGAATGCCTCCATGAAGAGTTTTTACCCAACCTTGAAAATTATCATCGGGATTCCAAAATGATACGATGTCGTCGCCATCTTCCCAAAATTCCATTTTAAGTCCACAGGGGTTGTGAGGGGCGCATGCAAAACAGTTGTACCCTTCATCAGCGAGGTCTCGCCAAGGGTTGATTATCTTTTTCATTTAAGTTCGTTTAGTAATTGTCCTATGCTTTTGTTTAATATGGGGTGCACCCACGTTGGGTTGAGATGTTGCATTGGTATCAATACAAAGTTGCGTAGATGCATGCGAGGGTGAGGGAGTTGTAGTTGTGGCGTATCAATCACGATGTTGTCAATGGCAATGATGTCAATGTCAATCATGCGATCAATATAGTTGCCGTTTTCATCGCGATGAGAAGCAGAGCAAATGCTTTTTTCGATTTTGAGCAATTCGTGAAGTAGTGCTATCGGTTCAAAGTGAGACTCAATAGCGATGCCGAGATTGAGAAAGGGGTGAGGAGAATCAAATCCCCATGGTTCAGATTCAATGAAAGGTGAACGCATGGCAACTGATTGGCATAATAATTCAATATGGGCAACCACTTGCTCAATGAGAGCTGCGCGGTTACCCATATTAGAACCTATATTTATGTAGGCTATTGACATTAGCCCTAAATATTACAGTGTGCGAGATACTTCAACTTCTTCAAATCCTTCGATGATGTCGCCCTCTTTGATGTCGTTGTAGCCTGCGATGTTAAGACCACAGTCATAACCGAAGGAAACTTCTTTCACGTCATCTTTGAAGCGTTTGAGTGAACCAAGGTCGCCAGTGTAGATTACGATGCCATCGCGAATGAGACGGATTTTGCAAGCACGTTTGATTTTACCTTCACGCACCATACATCCGGCAATAGTACCCACTTTTGAAATCTTGTAGGTTTGAAGAACTTCGGCTGTACCAGTGATTTCTTCTTTGATTTCAGGAGCAAGCATACCTGCCATTGCATCTTTAACCTCTTCGAGAGCTTTATAGATGACTGAGTAGAGGCGAATTTCAACGCCATCATGCTCTGCTGCACGACGAGCTGCTGCTGAAGGACGCACTTGGAAACCGATGATGATAGCATCAGAAGCTGCTGCAAGTACAACGTCGCTTTCAGAGATAGCACCCACAGCTTTGTGGATAACGTTGACTTGAATTTCTTCAGTTGAAAGTTTGAGAAGTGAGTCAGACAACGCTTCGATTGAACCGTCCACGTCACCCTTAACGATGATATTGAGTTCGTGGAAGTTGCCAAGAGCACGACGACGAGCAATTTCTTCAAGAGTAAGAGTCTTAGCAGTACGGTCGCGTTGTTCACGTTGCAATTGTTCGCGTTTAGTAGCGATTTCGCGAGCCTCTTGGTCGGTATCCATTACGTTGAATGTGTCACCAGCAGTAGGAGCACCATTAAGACCGAGAATCAATGCTGGAGTAGCAGGACCTGCCTCAGTGATGCGTTGGTTACGCTCGTTGAACATCGCTTTAACTTTACCATAGTGAGTTCCGGCGAGGATTGTATCACCTACTTTGAGTGTACCATTTTGAACGAGTACTGTAGCCACATAACCACGACCTTTGTCGAGTGAAGATTCGATGATTGAACCTACTGCTTTGCGGTTAGGATTAGCTTTGAGCTCGAGCATTTCGGCTTCGAGAAGTACTTTTTCCATCAAGTCATCTACGCCGATACCTTTTTTAGCAGAGATGTCTTGAGATTGGTATTTACCACCCCAGTCTTCAACAAGGTAGTTCATCGCAGCGAGAGCTTCCTTGATTTTGTCAGGGTTGGCTGTTGGTTTATCAATTTTGTTGATAGCAAACACGATGGGCACACCTGCAGCTGAAGCGTGGTTGATAGCTTCCACAGTTTGAGGCATGACGCTGTCGTCGGCTGCTACGATGATGATACACAAGTCGGTGATTTTAGCACCACGGGCACGCATCGCAGTAAATGCTTCGTGACCAGGAGTGTCAAGGAATGTAATGCGACGACCATCAGCGAGTTTTACATTGTATGCACCGATATGTTGTGTGATACCACCCGCTTCACCAGCGATAACGTTTGCGCTACGAATGTAGTCGAGCAATGATGTTTTACCGTGGTCAACGTGTCCCATTACAGTTACTACTGGTGGACGAGTTGTTAAGTCTTCTTCGCGGTCCTCTTCTTGTACGATTGCCTCAGATACTTCAGCTGAAACATATTCTGTTTCATAACCAAATTCTTCAGCAACGATATTGATTGTTTCTGCGTCGAGACGTTGGTTGATTGACACCATTACACCGAGGTTCATACATGTAGCGATGACGTTGTTGATGGGCACGTTCATCATCACAGCCAAGTCGTTGGCAGTAACAAATTCGGTGAGTTTAAGAATCTTGCTTTCTGCTTGTGCGAGTTCGGCAGCTTCGCGTTCGCGTGATGCGATTGCTTCGCGTTTTTCTTTACGCCATTTTGCACCTTTCTTTTGACCTTTGTCTTTGCTTGTGAGACGAGCAAGAGTTTCTTTAATTTGTTTTTGTACGTCGTCGTCATTCACTTCGGTGTGAATAGGACGTTTATTTTTATCTTTGCCAACTTTTTCACGGCGAGAGTGTTCGTTTTTGTTGCCACCGTGATTGTTATTGTTGCTAACTTGTTGGCCAGCTTTTTCGATATCAATTTTTTCTTTTACAACAATGCGTTTGCGTTTTTTGCGATCGCCGTTTTGTGCATTAGCATTGTTTTGTTGAGCAGCATTATCTTTGGCGAGACGTTCTTTGCGTTTTTCCTCTTTAGTTTTCTTTTTTGGGCGAGTTTGTTGGTTGATAGCCGATAGATCGATTTTGCCCACTACGTTAATGGTAGGGGTGTTTGTAGGACGGCTCACAGAAAAGACTTCCTCCTCTTTCTTTTCTTGTGGTAGAGCTGGCTCTTCTTGAGGTTTTTCCTCAGGTTTTGTTTCGACAACTACAGGTTTAGCCTTTGGCGCTTCAGTTTTTTCAGCTTTAGGTTGAACAGGAGTTGCTTTAGGCGCAGGTTGCGCTTTCTCTTTTTTAGGTTGTATAGGTTTCTCTGCTACAACTGGCTTTTCAGGAGTTTTGGGCGCAGGTTTGCCAATATTGTTGATGTCAATTTTGCCAAGAATTTTAGGTTGAGCAGCAGGTTCTGCAGTCAAAGTGATTTCTTCAACAACTGGTTTTGTTGCTTCCTTTTTAGTTGGCTTATTGACTTCTTTTTGGCGTTCAATAGGAGCCTGTTCGGGTTTATTCTTTTTGATATTATCGTTAGGGAACGCTTTGATGAGAATATCCACTACATCGTCTTCAACACGAGTGTTGGGGTTGTCGTCGATGTTGATATTCTTTTTGCGCAAAAACTCAATCACTGTGGGGAGTGCCACATTGAGGTCGGTTGCAATTTTACTTATTTTCGTTTTCGCCATATATTATAAAGATATTACTGCTTAATTGTATGAGTTTTGAGGAGAGGGTATGTAATGCTAAAAGTAGAGACGATTAGTCTTCAAATTCAGCGTTGAGGATTTGAAGGATTTCATCAACAGTATCCTCTTCGAGGTCGGCTTTGTCAATAAGATCTTGACGAGGAGTGTTGATTACTGATTTAGCTGTGATGCAGCCGATGCTCTTAAGTGCATCGATAATCCAACCTTCGATTTCGTCATTGAAGTCATCGAGGTAGATGTCTTCTTCGTTTTCGTATACGCCTTCACGATATACATCGATTTCGTAGCCTGTGAGCATTGAAGCGAGCTTAATGTTAAGACCACCTTTGCCGATTGCCAAAGAAATTTCATCGGGGTGAAGGAATACTTCAGCTTTCTTGTTTTCTTGGCTGAGGCGCATTTGAGGTACGCGAGAGAGGTTGAGAGCGCGACCAATTAATACTTCTGGGTTAGAAGAATAGTTGATTACGTCGATGTTCTCGTTGCGAAGTTCGCGCACGATACCATGAATGCGTGAACCTTTAACCCCTACGCAAGCACCTACTGCGTCGATACGATCGTCGTAGCTTTCAACAGCGATTTTTGCACGTTCTCCTGGAATACGAGCTACGGCGCGAATGTTGATAAGGCCATCGTGAATTTCAGGAACTTCAAGTTCAAACAAGCGACGAAGGAATTGTTCGTTTGTACGTGAAACAGTAATTTTGGGGTTGTTGTTTTTGTTGTCAACATTAGCAACAACAGCTCTTACAGTTTCGCCTTTGCGGAAGAAATCGCCATTGATTGATTCTGACTTTGGAAGCAAGAGCTCGTTTTTGTCATCGTCAAGAAGGAGAATTTCTTTTGACCATGTTTGATATACCTCGCCCGATACGAGTTCACCTTCAAGTTCTTTGAATTTAGCATAGATAGCTTCTTTTTGAAGGTCGAGGATTTTAGATTGAAGAGTTTGACGCAAGTTGAGGATTGCACGACGACCAAAATCGGCAAATACGATTTCTTTAGTAAAGTCTTCTCCAACTTCAGCATCGGGGTCGCCATTAGAGTGAGCGTCGTCAAGGCTGATTTGAGTATGAGGGTTTTCAACCTCGCCGTTAGGCACGATTGTTAAGTTTTGGAGAATTTGAACGTCGCCATTATCGGCATTAAGAATTATGTTAAGTTTCACATCGGGGCTTAACATTTTTGTAAGTACGCTACGGAATGAATCTTCCAATACGCTTACCATTGTTGCTTTGTCGATGTGTTTGTTGTTTTTAAACTCCGCAAATTGATCTACCATACTTGGAGTTACCTCTTTTTTTGCCATTTTTTAGGGGTATTTTATTTGAAGTTAATTAAATATTTTACTGATTTAGCATTGCTCATTTCAATTGTTGTAGGTTCCATGACGAGTGTTGGACGTTTGGCTCCTGGTTCTTTTACTTTCTTCGCTATCTCGATAGTGAAGTCGTTGTCGCTAACTGAGGTGAGCACTCCTTGTAGTTTGCGACCATCGCTTGTGAGCACCTCTACTTCGTTGCCGATGTTTTTGAGGTATTGCCCTTTTACTTTGAAAGACGCTGTGAGCCCTGCTGAACCCACTTCAAGTTCGTAGTCTTCAATATCGCGATCGAAAGTAGCTTCGATTTGGCGAGTTATTTTAGCGCAAGTGTCAATATCAATACATTCAGGACTATCAATTTCAACAACGATGGCATTGCCTGGGTTGACTTTGATGTCAACAATGAAGATTGATGTGCCTTCAATTGCTTGCTCTACAGTTTGTGTGAGTTGCTGTTTGTCAATCATTTTTTTGAGAGATTTAATAAAAAGGAGGAAGCATTTGCCTCCTCCGTGACTATTTCAACTGCAAAATTACAATAATTTTCAGCGGTTTGCAACTTGCAGCGTGTTGATTAGTGGGGTATTTGGGGTGTATATAACTTAAATTAACAAAATGTGAGATAATTTAAGTAATATTAGCTCTATTTTTCAATCAAAGCAACCGCAAATGCAGCGATGCCTTCACCTCTTCCTGTAAAACCAAGGAGCTCGGTAGTAGTGGCTTTTACTGATACACAATCGCAATCAATCATTAAATCATCGGCGATGTTTTGTATCATTTGAGGGATATGAGGGAGCATTTTTGGAGCTTGTGCAGCGATTGTTACATCGACATTGCCTATTGAATACCCTTTCTCGGCAAGAAGTTCGCGCACACGACGCAACAACACTCGAGAATCGGCGCCTTTGTAAGTAGGGTCGGTGTCGGGGAAATGATAACCGATATCACGCATAGATGCGGCTCCTAATAAAGCATCGCTGAGAGCGTGAAGAGCTACATCGGCATCGCTATGACCAAGCAACCCCAAGTGGTAAGGGATTTTTACTCCAGCAATCCAAAGGTCTCGTCCTTCAACTAGTTTGTGAACATCTATTCCTTGTCCTACTCTAATCATAATCTTAGCGTACGAGTTCTTTGAGTCCGTCCATATCAAATGAGAGTGTGAAACGGAGAGTTTGGTCAAGAGGTGATGTTTGAGCTGTTGCAATCATATATGATGCATCAAGGCGAATTACGTTGAGGGCAAACCCTGCACCCATACCGAAGTATTGGCGATTACCTTTGAATTCGTTTTCGTAGAAGTAACCAGCGCGAATGAAGAATTGTTGGTTGTAGTTGTATTCAGCACCCACAGAGTAGGTAATTTCGCGAAGTTCCTCTTTTAGACCTCCAGGGGCATCGGTGAATGAATTGAAGATACCCGAAATAGATGACATGTTTTCCCAGTCTTCAAGTTTGTCGTTATATGCTTGTTGACCTTCAGGAGTGTCCATGTCAAAGTCGCTTTGACGAGGTTTTGCAGGAACTAATAGTTTGTTCAAATCAAGAGAGAGCGCGAGAGTGTGATAATCGGCAAGAGGGAATGCGAATGTTGTACCAAGACGCAAGTTAGTAGGGAGAAATGCGGGATCCTCACCATTGTTATAAGATACCTTTGAACCGATATTTGAGATATTCCAACCCCATGACCATTGACACTCGTTGCGACCGATTATAGGGTAGCAGTTATAGAATCCCGAGATGTCGGCAGCAAATGCTGATGCTCCCGATGTTTGGTCTCCAGCATAAGAGTTTGAGAAGCCGAGATCGGAGTAGATATAACGGAATGCAACACCCATAGAGAATTTTTCAGAGAGTTTGCGAGAATAACCGAGGTCGAAAGCCATCTCGTAAGGGTTGAGGCTTTGAGTAGTAACGCCCGATGCATCTGATGTATTTACTTCGCCAAGGGAAAAATAACGCAAAGATGCACTTAGTGCTTGGTTGTCATTGTAACCTACTTTCCAATAACCTGCAAGATTAGCAAGGAAGATGTCGTTAACGAGTTTTCTCAACCATGGAGTGTAGCTTAAACCTACAGCGCCTTTGCTATATGCAAATGCATATTTTGATGGGTTCCAGTATTGTGAGTTGACGTCAGGGTCGGTAGCAACACCAAGGTCACCCATTGAAGCCGCACGAGCATCAGGAGCGATGTTGAGTGATGTAACACCAGTTTGGATAGGATTAAACTCATTTTTTACATCTTGAGCAAAGACTGAAGATGAGCAGATTACGATGCTAATGAGTATTATAACTATAGTTTTTAATGTCTTATTCATATTATTATTTGAAATGTAGTCAAATATATAAACTAAAAAAAGTGCATTTTATTGCTTAAGGAGTGTTGTTTATGAATTTTTAGGATATGAAAAGGGTGTGCCTAAAGACCCACCCTTTATAATTAGCTATTTGTTATGACTGTTTTATTTAATCACAATTACATCGATTTTTTGAGTAGCGCCATATTGTTTGTCTCCGTTAAGGATTGCTGATGCTTTGTAGTTGCCATCTGCTACTTTTTCTCCATTGTCATTAGTTAAATCCCATGTGTAAGGGAATGAACAGTTTGCTTTAGAGAATACGGCATTTCCTTCTGCATCTTCAATGATGAGGCGGCCGGAAGGTTCAGAAAGGAAGTTGTGATTTAGGTCAAATGTTGCTTCAGAGCGAGCAGGAGTATTATCGACTGAAAGTGTTGCTTGTGCCGAACGGTTGATAACAACGAAATTAATGTCGCGAGAAATACGATTGCCAAAGTTATCGCTTACGCTGAGCGTTAATGTATGTTTGCCATCTTCCACTTGAGTAACGGCAAATGCAATTGAAGATGTGCCGTCGGCATGAGTCTCGATTGCAGAACTTACGCGTGGATATGTTTTGCTATTGTCAAGAACGAGTGTAGCATTGCTACCAAAAGAATTTGCTGAAGTGTTAATGCCCGATTCGTCGGCGCTAATCACTGCGTACAATATGAAATCGCTATCAACAATGTCGCCATTAGTGAATGAAGGTTCGTTGATGTAGCATTGCTCAATAATTGGTGCTGTAGTATCCTCAATAGTAGCCTCTGCATCATAATTAGTGATGCTTAAGTGATTGAACGAGCCATTAGCACGTAATGATTTGTTATCATTAACAGCAAAATATGAAACGCGATTAATAGAATTTGCTTTTGACGTAGTAGGAACAACAAATGATGCTTCAAATATGCCGTTTGTTACAGGAACGGTAACTTGTGTGAGAAGATTTTCATCAACACTTAACCACAAACTATCGCTTGCGAGGTATTGGGTCGCAGGCTCAGTTAAGATAGTGTCGTTATATTCAGTTGTAAGTACTTTGTTCTTATTAGTGTAAATTGAATAAGCTGATGGTGCATCATATATTTCTAATGTTACAGCACCATTGAATGATTCAAGTGTTGTGCCATTTTTGTCGGTTATTTCACCCTTGATGCTGTTTTTTGCAAGAGGTGTGATTTTATGATAAGTTTCACCATCGGGAGTAGCATCGTTTACTGCAGTGGTTTTAATCTTTAATGTTGGTTTGTAGATTGGGAGCGCAGGGTCGCCAGCGAGGTTGTAACACATAGTGTTGACGCCGAGTGTGCGGTCCACAATTTCAGTAGCAGCATAATTGCGGGCACGACGATATACATCACCAATTAAGTCATTCTCTCCTGCGTTGAATAATTCGTGAGTGAAGGCTCGGTTGATATATTGGTTGAATTGCATGTATACTGTACGGCTTGCAGCAACGATAGCAATAAATCCACCATCTTCTTTGTAAAGACCTTGTTCGGCCATGCCAGCATCTCCACGGTCAAATGAGAATGCATCGCAAGTGGCAAACATTGCGATAGGAGGATTTTGATATGATGTTTCCTTAATAGCGCCGATGCTCCACAATTTCTTTCCGGTGAAAGATGTTGAACCACCGTGTCCAGCAAAAGAGAAGAATCCTTGACCTTTGCAAAGTGCTTGCTTGATACAATCACGAGCTTCGGTAGCATCAGTGCCCTTAGATGGATACAATGAGACGAATGCGCGAGAGCAAGTTACCTCAGGAGAAGCTGAATGAATAGAATCAATGTTTTCTTCTTGTTGAATAATGTGCCCATAGCTATCTCCTTCATCGGCAAGAATGATTGCGTGATTGAAGAGAGCTTGAGTTGGAGGATTTTGAAGGTATTTGATGATTTTGTTAGTGATGGCTTGAGCATCAACTGCGTTTTGAGCAGGGATGCGCCCCACTGCTATCTGAGTAGGATTGCTATAGAATACGTCGGGGTCATAATCATCATTTAGCATACCAAAGTAAGCATCGCCACAAAAAGCTTTAGCGGCACTACGAGAATCTTCAACCGATTCGGCTTGATAGGTGAGTAGGCGATCCTCTTTTGGATAGATTGCACCACGATTATCCCATGAACCTTCGCCAAAGAGAAGAAGATATTTGAAACGGTTACTATTGCGGTCGTAGAGCATTTTTAAGAAACGACGATAACCCATTGCCGATGGAGTTCCTGAAGAGAATTCGTTGAAAACCTCCTCTTGGTCAACTACAACTACATCAAGATTTTGATAGTCACGGTGTGCTTGCGCTACTTTTTCGGCATAAGGGCGACTAAACTTGTTAGAAATGATAACCATTTGAGGTGTCGCAAGACCATGCAAGTTTTGGTTGTCAATATTGCCAACAATCTCAACTTGGTGCATCGTTTTTGTGGGATCAAATGCTATGAGACAAGCATTGCCATCGGAAGAGTAGTTATAAGATTTGTCAAATGTGCCAATAGCATTTTTGCTGCTCTCGTAGAATTTTAGTGAGTGAGAGTAAATGTTTGTTGGATTAGATACGTTCCACACTTGTACATTGGCGTTGGCATTTGAAATAATGAAATTAGAATTGGCATTTACGCTATTGGAGGGATAATTGATAAATGTCATTCTCATTTGAGATTCGTCTTTGAAGTCGTTTTTGCGAAGGTAGTTGATGTAGATATTGTCAATAGCAGCATATTCTGCACCGCTATTTGGTATAGCAAACGATATGGTATATGTAGTGTCGGCTGTATTAAATGGGTAGAAATTTATTTCTCCCGAGCTTGTATAGTAGTATTGTGATGATAAACTACTAGGGATTGTGGTGTTGTGCTTTTCGCTGACAATCAACGAATCGGGAATGTATAAATTTACATTTAGCGAGGCGTAACTAGGCACCTTTGCAGCATAGTTATATCTTAAATATGCTTCTTTATTTTCGTTGTTAAAATATGGTTTTGAAATGTTGAATGAATATGTGCTAGGTTCATCAAGTATGCTCTTGTCAAAGAAGTATGCGCCAGCTTTGCCAGGATTGTCAAGCTCGTTTTCAATGTAAATGGTAGATGTGTGGTATTCTCTTACTATAATATTGCTGAGATCGAAATTCTTTTTACTATATTGATTGCTTGCATTAGGATTGCAGTCGCTCAATAAATAACATCCATATAAAGAATACATATTGCGTAAAACGCTAATATTCTCATCTTTTTTGCCGATGTTAACTCTTAAATCGGGTTCACCATAGAATATAATTTTATCCTCTCCATAATATACAGGTTGAGCAATAAGATCGTCGGGGAGGTCTTCACTAAAAGTGTTTTTTGTGAGTAATGCACCACCATATCCATATACACACACCTTAGAAGGATCAGAGAATCCCAATTGGCGCAATTGCTCGTGTGAAATTTCTTGCATCCCTATTTCTGATACTTTTACCTTTGCCCAATGGCCTGTGCTTAATTTTGAATTGGTAGCATAATAGCTTGAAGAATATGCATTAGCAACTCCACAGCCAATAATGACGGCAGTGAGAGTGAGAATCGCTTTGAATATGTTACGAAACATCATAGTGTTGTATGTTATTTAAATTTTAGTTTCAAATTATTGTCGCCGTTGAGCGTTCCTTCGATTATTGTATTGAGTTTAATATCGTTGCAAATTGGAAGTACTGCTGGGCAGATGATGTCTCCAATTTTGAGTGTGAAATATTGACTCAAAGAAGCAACAGTTTCTTCAATGGCAAGTTGAGAGAGAGCAATCGATTGAGTATCATCTCCAATCGTTACTGATAGCGTTGAATCGTTAAAGGTTTCAGTCTCAACCCAATCGCCAATAATAAATGCTCCGTCAAAAGCTGTAGTAGTTGCTGATGGAGCAATGGAATTGATAAGATCGAGGGGAAGGGTGTTAACTGCTAAAGCAATAGCATCAATGTAACGATGAGCAAAGCGAGTAGAGATGTTTTTTCCTAAACGTTTTACGCGAAATGCTATTGTAGCTTGATATTTCCATTGAGAAGAGAACCCTGGTACAAAAAAAGGTTTCCCGTCGCGAATAATTGCTGAGTCGGGAATAATCGTAACATGGTTAATGGCTGTTGCTACGGGTTGATTGAGTTCTCTATTTATTGAAATGATTTTCATTTTGACTGCTGTTTTTGAATGTCAAGACGGTTGTACATCACCGCAAGATGAGAATAGATTGAAGTGTTTTGTACTACGATATTGTCTGACAATTTTATGCGCGAAGGGGTAAAATTCCACAATGCTTTAATACCATTAGCAACAGTGAGATCCGCCACGCTTTGTGCTTGGTCAACTGGCACAGCGATGATGGCAATTTCGGCCTTAAGTGATTTACGCTTATACTCAAGGTCGGCAATGTTATAAATGGGTATACCACATATTTTAGTGCCTACGATTGCTGGATTGACATCAAATCCAGCTACAATGTTAAGACCATATCGTGAAAGTCCTGAGTCTTGAATTAATGCACCACCAAGACTGCCGACACCTATCAAAATAGCATTATGTATCTCCTTAAATCCAAGGAAATTTTGGAGCACTTGTTCGAGTATTTTTACCTCATATCCAATACGAGTTTTTCCCTTGATATTTAGGCATGAGAGGTCTTTGGCTATTTGTGAGGCATCAACATTAAGATCTTTGGCTATTTGTGTTGATGATACAAATTCCACATTGCGAGCATTCAGCATATTCACATATGCCAAGTACCAAGGCAACCTTCTAAGCGTAGGCTCAGGAAGTATTTCTCGTGTATGGTTGCGAATATCTGTCATATAATGAATGCTGTTTTGTGGCAAAATTACTAATAATTATGGTTTTATACAAATGCGATTGTAAAAAACGCAATGTCACAAGATAAAAGATAGTGAGAGAATCAATTATTGTGCACCAATCGCAATTTTTTGTGCAACCGAATTGAATTGTATCCCATCGGTTGACATTGAAGCGCGATATACATAAATGCCTCGATTTACACGACGACCAGCCATGTCGCACAAATTCCAATTGATAGGAGATGATATAAACATATTACTACGTGCGGTTTTAGTGTTACTCCATACAAGAGTACCCATTAGATTATACACCTCAATGGTTACTGTTGCCATTGCATCGGGGCGATCGTGCTTGATGAAGAAATTGGCCTCGGTATATGCTGGGTTAGCATCTGTATATACATCAAATAGATTGGGCACTGCTCCGTTTTTTACTTCGAAAGTGAGAGCTTTTGCAGTAGAATTACCCGATGTATCCCATACTTTTAGACGTATTTCGTGTTTGCCGTCGGGGAGGTTTTCTATAGGGTAGTTTATGATTCCTGAAGGGATTTCGCTTACAGTAGGAGTATAATATAGAGATACATCATTGTAAGATTTCTCTCCATCAAGTCGCAATGTCATTTGATGTCCTACTCCCGCTGTTGAAAGGTTGATACCCACATTGTCAGAAATTTGAGCAATAATCATTGGTGATTCGTTTACAATATCTTCATTGTCAAATTCTTCGTGATTGATGTAGAAATATTCAATTTGAGGTGCGATAGTATCAACTTCGGCAGCAGCATCAAAACCATAAACATAGAATGAGTGATTACATCCTATTGCTTCCATTCCATTGTCGGCTTGAGCATAGAGGTTGAGGGTTGCAGGACGATAATTATTGGTGATTTCGGTAGGCATTGAAATGTTAATAGTAAATTCGCCATTGATTACTGTGTCGC
This sequence comes from Muribaculaceae bacterium, assembly GCA_017559355.1. Lineage (GTDB taxonomy): Bacteria > Bacteroidota > Bacteroidia > Bacteroidales > Muribaculaceae > RGIG4079. The sequence continues at coordinate 33,191 of JAFYSL010000007.1, read as the reverse complement.
GACCAGCGAATAATTTTTCGCCATGTTCTTCAAATGCCACTTCTTTGCCGTCATCTTCATTGGAATATCCATGTGATACCGTACTCTTTTCGGCGTCATAGAGTGTTGAATGGATTATACCATTGAAATTGCTAAGAGGTTTGCCATTGAAATCGGTAATATAACCTTTAACTACCGAGTTTTGTCGTGCTTGCATTACCGCCTCCTCCCCTTGTTCTACAAGTGCATCATTGATTGAACTTATGGTAATTGTTGAGGCTGGTATGGCAAGGCGCAAAGCTGGGTCGCCCATGAGAGCATAACGAAGTTTATTACGGTCTGATACCACCGATCCTTTATAGTCACGAATGTTGTTTTTAGTGTTTCGTACTATATCGCCTAATGGCAATGCTTTGCCATTATTGTCGCGAGCTAAAATGTATGGTGCTAATGCATTAGATAGTAATCCGTTGTTGGCGATATATACTGGGCGTGTTGCACTGAATGTTCCAATTGTACCTCCATCGGTGAGATTGTTCATTACCTCAGCTCCACTTGTGGCATTTGCATCCCAACGCATATAGTCGCAAGTCGCTGCATAGAGGAAGGGGAAATTTTTGAGGTAAAGCGAACTCATTTCGGTGTAAGAGAATAACCCATCATGAGTCCATGAAGTCGTATTAGCATGACCAATGTATGTCCACCACACTACACCCTCGTTGAGAAGACGAAACATTTGAGCTTTTGCTTGAGGATATGTAACTCCTTCTCGAGTAAATGCGTCAATATATACTTTGTTAACAAGGAAATTGCTGTTTTCTTTTTTGTTATCCCAAATATCAATCATCTTTTCGGCTTGTTCCATGTGTACACCATTATCCATGTCGTCGGCCACTACCAACATTTGGTTTTTCCATTCGCTTTTGATAGAATTATTGATATAGGTTGCAATCTTGTCAACTGCATTTTTTGCTTCGTTGGCAGTGCGTGCTGGAATACGTCCCACTCCTATGCAATAATGGTCTGTGCCCATGTTTGAACCTGAATTATCGCGAAGGAATGCAAGGATATCATCAGTACAGTAACTTTCGTTATCGTCAAGACCTTTGTCGGTTTCCCATAATGGTAGCGTAATATAATTAGATGATTTCATCTCATAGGTGAGATGTTTATTGTCAAACGAACCTCTACCAAACATTAACGCATATTTTAGCGTAGTGCCTTCTTGTTCGCCTCTATCCCAGAACATCTTCAAAAGTTTGCGGAAAGCATTGATGTCGGGAGTACCCGATGAAAATTCATTATATACAGCTTCGTCAGTAAACACCTCAACCTTTAGAGAGTCTGAAGAGTTGCGATGAATGTTTGCAAGTCGATTGGCTTGATCAATCCATTCATTAGGAGTGAAAATTACCATGTCGGGAGTTGATGTCGCATGGATATTTTGATTGGTTACGGAGCCTACATAAGAAGGGGAAGGAAATGTGGCATTTTCGTTCCATGCTACATAGTTGCGTAATCCAGTATAATCATTTTGGAATATAATAGAATTGCCACTTTTGGTGGTGTTTAGTGAGTATATATTTAAAGGATCGGTAACGTCCCACACTTCAGTGCCAGTGTCACCTCCGTCGAGAGCCATTAAGGTATTGAGTGAGCGGAAATTCAAAACACCATTTACTAATTTAAGCTTGCGGGTATAGTTGATTATAATATGGTCTAGATTAGCCATTTGTATCGTGGCTTGTGACGCTATTTTAATGCCTAAAGACAATTGGTTGCTTGAAATGTCAAAGGTGTGTCGTGTAGTAGTGAGTTTGCCATGCACATATGCGCTCGCTGAAGTACTTGGAATAATGTCTTCTTGAACTGTAGGGAGTATCGTCCCGTTTGCAGTAAATGTGAGGGAAGAAGATGTATTGTAGGTTTTTGCGGCAAATTGACATTGCAACCAAGCTTTTTCTCCTGGTACTATGTCGGTGAGTACAAACTTGAATGTTTGCGAAGGGGTATATTTGAAATCTTCTCCTAAAAGAAGATGCCCAGTTTCACCATGGTTTACGAGGTTTGTCTCGTGATAAAGACTTTCGGTAAAACTTGTTGTGGCATTATTTATGTCAGATTCTGTTATGTTGTTATTTATTATTTCAAAAGTGGGCTCTTCCTCGATTTCACGATCACTAACGAGATAGTATCCAACAGATGAAAATGGATTTAAGGAGTGAGTAAACCGGTTGCTTGAATTTCGTTCCCAAGATTCGGCTCCCTGTGCATAAAACACAATACCACGATTTGTGGTTTTAGATTGAACGATAGGAAGATCATCAATATACGAATTAGCAGTAAGGTGGTCAGATATGCGTTTCCCTCCATATCCATATATGTGCACTTTTGACGGATTATTGAACCCCCATTTTTGCAAATCTTCGTTAGAAATCATATATATGCCAGAGGAGGGAATGCTTACTTTTACCCAACGTCCTTCACTTAATGCTGAGTTTTCGCTATATTTTGATAGAGAAAAGGCGTTAATAGAGATGGGAGAGATTGCTAAAATCACTCCGATGAAAATATATATTATTCGCAATATTATGTTGTCGCTCATGATTTAATACTAAAATTCCTAAAGATATAAACGCATAATAGCACTTATTTATTGTGTAATAATTTATTGATAAGTAAATCAAAATTAAGATGTGAATATGAGTATAGATAAAAAGAAAGGACAGCGTCTAGACGCTGTCCTTCCCTATAGTGAGGTTATTTCAAATTACTTAACGTAAACTTTTGAAACTTTTTTACCTTGGCGTTTGATGAAGATACCATTAGATGGTTCTGCAACTTTAACACCTTGGAGGTTGTAGTATTCAACAGGAACTTCAACTTCTTCCATTTCTTCAACTACGATGTTGTCAATACCACTTGGTATTGGTTCAACTGCGAAGCAGAGTTTTTCAGCAACTGTTCCAGGAACATAGTGGTAGATGAATACAGAGTAGTCGTTGTTAGGAACTGCGATGAAGCTACCCATTGCAGCACCGAGACCAGTTTTTTGACCTTCAGTCCAAGTAGCAACGCAAGTACCCTCTTCGTCATAGATTGCAAAGTTAGAACCACGAGTACCAGTTGTACCATCAGTAGTTACAGGCATGATGAAGTATGATTTACCATAGAGTGTAAACCAGTCGAAACCTTCAACACTAGCGTTAGCTGTTGTACAACCATTAGCTGCAGCGCCACATGTCCATGTTTTAACCATTGAAGAGTTGTCATCATTCCAAGCATATACGCTACCAGGAACACCACGAGAACGCATGATGAATGCATTTGAAAGGTCACCGTTGTCATCCATAAGAGCATCAATTTCAGCAACAGTAGCAAATGCTGGTTGAGGCATACAAGAAGTATTCAATGTAACACCTACAACTGGGTTAGAAACTTGAGTGTAGTCAGTATCTACAGCACCATTCTTAATCTTAACAACAAGAACAGAAGTGCCACCATTAGGAGTAATGAATGCATAACCACCTTCGCTTGAAAGCATGTTACCACGGATGCGACCAATTTGGTCACAACGAGCAGAAGTGTAACCTTCGATAGCGCTCAAGTCAATTTTGTAAGTTGATTTGAGGTCGGCAGAGATAAGAGTGAATGCAGAACCTGAAACAGCACCAGAGAAGCCTGAGTTAACAAGGATGTTACCAGCATCGTCACAACCGATAGCAGTACCGATAACCTTGCCACTATAGTTAGTAGAGATAGCAGAAGAAGGATCGTAGTAAGTAGTGTTACCAGTAGCTGTTACTTCGACAATCAAGTTAGTTGATTTATCGTTAACGATAAGTTTGCCATTAGAAACAGCTGCGAAACGGAGTTCACCACCAGCAGCAGTACCAGGAACGCTTGAAGTATTTTGCCATACTTTAGTAAGACCAGTTGGGATAGCAGCTTCAGCTGTACCTTTCACTGTGATAGTTTTAGTAGCAGCGCCAGTAGCAGTCAAAGTAATTTTTGTTTCGTGTGAACCAGCAGCAGTTGGTTTGTAAGTAACTTTGATGTCACCACCAGTAGCAGCAAGAGAAGTCTTATCAATAGAGAATGCTGAGTTACCAGAAAGAGCTACAGAGATGTTACCAGTAAGGAGTTCACCACCAACTGTGATAGTTTGAGTAGCTGATTGACCTTCAACAGCAGTTAATGAAACTTCAGCAGGAGCTGTGATTTCAGGAACTTTTTCGTAAGAGTAAGTAGGAACTGTACCGTTCTTGTAGTATGCGATACCTTGGTTGTGTACCAATACCCACATTTCAACACCCTTGTCTTCGTTTACGTTAACACAGATGCTTGAAGAGTAAGTAGTGTTACGAGTTTTAGAGCTCAAACCAGCAGATGGATAGCTACCATCATTTTTGAGACCTTCAACAGCCCAACCAGCACTACCGTCGATAAGAACAGCGCGACCACCGAGGAGTGAAGTAGTTTTGATTTCGTCAGCTGTAGCAGATGTACCAGCTTTAGTTACAGCTTGGTAGTCAGTTGCGAATGCATATTTGTTACCTTTGAATGTGAAAGGAACGAAGTCATTACCACAACCGTGGAATGCAGCTTCAATATTGAATGCTGTCAATGGAACTGAAGCAGTCAATTGACCGTTAGCAGTTACTTGAGTTGGCAAATAAGATTGACCAGCCACCCAGAAGTTATTTCCATCAGGAATTGCACGTGGAGAAAGACCAATGATGAATGCGTCGATGTTAGCTACAACAGGAGTTGTAGAAGCTACACCATTTGTAAGAGCATAAGTAACGATTGAGTTACAGTTACCACTCTTAGTATTACCATCTGCGTCAGTGTAATCACGAGTTTGTTGAGCGAGGTAGCAAAGTTTACCACTTGACAAGTTTCCTTGAACTTCGATAGCGTCACCGATACGAGTCATACCACCGAGGTTAGTAGTTTCAAGAAGTACACGTGGAGCAGCATCGTCGTTATCCCAAATGTAAACTTTGAGAGTTTTCATTGTTTCATTGCTTGACAAAGCGATGTTAGTACCGATGATTTTACCATCAACATAAGCAACGTCAACAAGCTTCAATGCACCACCTGATACACCAGTCATGTTAAGGTCTTTAATGTGTTCAGCAGTTTGAGCTTTGATAACTTTTACAACACCATTAGCAGCGTCAACTACATAAAGTTTACCGTCGCCAAATGCCATGTTACGGTAGTTAGTCCAGTTAGCCATCCAAGCAGCTTTCTTGTTAGAATTTTCAGAGTAGTTCCAACCTTCAGTGAAAGTCAAAGGAGGGTTCTTAGCTGTACCAGTTACAACCATAGATGCTTTGCTTGTTCCACTCACGAATGAGATAGTAGTAGAGTGTGAACCTGCAGACTTAGGTTGATAAGTAACTTTCAAAGTACCACCAGTAGCACCGAATGAAGTTTTATCGATAGCGAAGTTAGTGTTATCAGAGTTAGAAACTGTGATGTTAGCAGAAAGTGAAGTACCAGTTACAGTAATGTTTTTGCTTGAAGTGTTACCTACAGCTGTTTCACCGAAGCCAGTAGAAGTTGGGTTCAATGAGATGCCAGTGTCAACTCCTTCGCTCATGTTAATGTCGTTTTGAGCAGCTTTATTGTTTTGAACAGTTACTGATTTAGTTACTGTTTTGTAACCTGATTTCTTAAATGTAAGAGTATATGTACCAGCAGGAACGAAGAATGCATATACACCATTACATTTAGCACCAGTAGTTACTGATTGGTTCAAACCATTACCTTCCAATGTTACAGTTACATCGTTCAATGCGAGGTAAGAGTCACGGCCACGAGTTGTGTAGCTTGAGTAACCACAACCTTTTGAAGTGTCGCGAACGTCACCCACGATACAGCCAGGAAGTGAACCTGAACCACCAGGAGCAGTCAAACGAGCAACAGCGATTTGCCATGCAAGGAATTTGTTATAAAGTGAAGATTTGAAACGCAATGATTCAGGACGGTAGTCGTGGAACCAAGTTTCAACCAAGTAACCAGGTTGAGCGTTGGTACGAAGCACACCATAGTGCCATCCCATCAAGTCGTAGTCGGCCATTGAACGAGGAGTGCCATAAGTATACTCAGTCAAACAACCATTGTTGTAGTTGTTGTAAGAGTCCCAATATGCCATACGTTCAGAACCAGCTACAGAGTTAGTAGAGTTAGTACCTTTGTAAAGCGCAACGTGGTAGTTAGCTGACGCGTTAGCACCGTTAGAGTGCATAGAGATGAAGTAACCACCATAAGAAGATGAAGCAGTTGCGATAGCAGTAAGGTCCATATCTGAAGAAGATGTGTTAGTTGTACGAGACATCTTCACAGTACCACCGTTCTTTTCCAAGAATTTTTGCATGTGGAAAGCACGGTCGAGGTTACCTTCTGATTCGTAGAAGTATTCACCACCTGAAAGCAATGGCATTGGAGTTGGACGGTCGTCAGATTCGAAACCACCGTGACCAGCGTTCACATACCATTTACCCGATTTATTATAGTTAGAGCTGATGCTTGTGTTACCTGTTTTGTAGTTAGCAGGTGAAGAAAGAGCATAAGTTCCAGTATAGTTTGATGCTACGTCGTAAGCATAAGTGACAGCGTTAGCACTATATGCAACGCCAGCCATTAATAATGCTGAAATTAATATCTTTTTCATGGCTTATTTTTCTTTAATAGTCATTAAATAAAGTTTACCATCTTCAGTGTGGTAAGCGATTTGGCTACCATCAGCACTAACAGCTGGGAAAGTTTTGATTTCAGAAGATGAAGTAGAGAGTTGTTGGAGGTTTTTACCATCAGCACCTACGATGAGGATTTCGCCTTTTGTGAGGTAGTAACCATCGTGAGATTCTCTGTGACCTACAACGTGAGAGTTTCCACGCCATTGAGGACAACCCATGTGACCGAGGTTAACAAGGTTCTTTCCATTGATGTCACAAACGTACGCGTTGTTTGAGCAGTGGAAAAGGATTTTTGTTTTGTCGGGAGAAAGGCTTACCCAAATGTATTGAGGATCCCAAGAACCGAATTGACCTTGAAGAGGATCGAGCTCAATGCGACGACCATTGTTGTAAACAGCAATCTTAAGGTCTTCTTCAGCTACGAAGATTTCGTTAGGAACTTGTACTGCAGAGATTGGACGAGTTACTTGTTTAGTAGTAACTTTACCTTGCAAACCTACAGATACTTTACCGTTTACGAAGTTGATTTGATTGAAGTGGTCTGCTTTTTGAAGAATAGCAGTACGCTCCAATGTGTTGAGGTTGATGCTGAAAAGTGAGTTGCCTTGGATTTCATCATCTTTTTGACGAACTACCAAAGTTTTGCCATCTTCACTGATTGCTGGCATCCAACCTGCACCACGCATGTCGGTAATTTTTTGATACTTTTGAGACTTGATATCGATGATACCGATACCGTCATAACCGGCAGAAGAAACCAAAAGTGACTTTCCATCAGGAGTAAATTTTGGATGGAAAACGTCTTCTACCCCTACTGAAAGTTGTTGTGTACTAACAACTTCGAATTGCTGAGCTTGAGCTGTCAAAGCAGCTACTGCAGCGAGTGTCAACAGAAGCTTTTTCATGTAGAAACTGGTTTAAGAAGTTATTTAATTTATTTAGTTATGTTAGTTTTATGCACTATAATTTGCAAATATAGACATTAATTTGATTAAAAGGTGTAATTTAGACTTTAGGATTAACATTTATTAGGATTTTTTTTAATTTGCACAAACTATCCTAAAATGCAGTGAATGGAGGAAATCGGAATTAATGGCGAACGGAAACGAAAATTCGACCTAAAATAAATGTTACAGCAAATAATATTACTATTATCGCTGCGCATGGCACATTGATTGTTGCTGAAATGAATAAACCTGCCACTCCACATACAATAGATATAATCATAGATAATATTACCATCATCTTAAACCGAGGAGCAAACATCTCGGCAATCATTTGTGGGAGTGTGAGCATTGACATAAGTAGCATTATGCCCACAAGGCGAATGGTGAGTACGATACACACAGCAACTAATGCCGTCATAGCATAAGAGATGATTTTAACTGGGAGATGCGACACTTGAGCAAAGTCGCGGTCAAATGAACAAGCAATGATTTTATTATAAAAGAGTGCAAAAAAGAGTACTAATACAATAGTGTATATAGCAAATGCTATAAGGTCATTTGGGGTGATGGTTAATATGTTGCCAAAGAGAAATGCGTTTAACTCGGGTACATATCCAGGGGTGAGAAATATGAATAACACACCAATAGCCATACCTAATGCCCATACTACAGCTGTGGCGGAGTCTTCGCGCACACGATAGCGTTGAGACATCCACTCTACGCCAGCCGATGCGGCTACTGCAAATGCTGATGCCATAATAATGGGGTTGATGCCGAGGTAGTAGCCTAATCCTAATCCGCCAAAACAGGCATGGGTAACTCCTCCCGAAATGGCAACCAAACGGCGTGTTATAATATATGTGCCAATGAATGCTGCGGCAACGCTAATTATTACGATGCCAAGCAGAGCATTGGTAAAGAATGAATATTGAAGAAGTTCAAACATATAAATTCACATATATTATATAACGTGGTTAATGCTAATTTTGTTAATTAACCGACGTTATTATTCGGAAATTTCTTGATAAGGAAGACTTGCATCAGTGCATACAAAACCAGCCTCGGTGAGGTGTTCCCAATATTCGGGATATGATTTTGAAACTACTTCGATATCGTTGATAATCAATCCTGGAATATATAGAGCTGCTGGAGCGAATGCCATTGCCATGCGGTGGTCTTTATATGTGTCAATGCGAGGGATTTCAAACACTGGGTGTTGGTCTCCATCCCAAATGAGAACTGAATCTTGTTCGATGCGAAGGTCAAAACTCAATTTTGCCAACTCGTTTTTGAGCGCTTCTAATCGATCGGTTTCTTTGATTTTTAGAGTTGCTAATCCGGTTAGTCTGAATGGAATACGAAGCATGCAACATGTTACAGCAATGGTTTGTGCAATGTCGGGTTGTTCGCTCAAATCAAGTTCGATATGCGACAATTGTTCAGGCGAGGGCAAGAGTGTCAACTCCTCATCTTCAAACTGAGAATCAACTCCTAATTTCTCAAAATATTTCATCAAGAGACTATCTCCTTGTATGCTATTATTTTTCAATTCTTTTAATGAGATGCAACCAGCAGAAAGAGCCGATATTTCATACCAATAAGACGCTGCGCTCCAATCGGCTTCAATATCAAATTCAATGGGCGAATATTGGCAATGAGGCACTCTGATAACGTTCCCTTCAAAGGTGCATTTTACACCCCAATATTCCATCATTGATAGAGTCATTAAAATGTAGGGGCGCGAAGTAATCACTCCTTCAAGAGTTATGGTTAATCCATTCTGCATCAATGGTGCAACCATAATAATGGCTGATATATATTGCGAACTTATTGAGGCGGGAAGAGATACCTCTCCACCCGCTAAATTACTACCCTCAATTGCTAATGGAGGAAATCCTTCATTTTGGGTGTATTCAATCTTTGCTCCACAATCGCGAAGCGCGTCAACGAGGGCCTTAATGGGGCGTTGGCGCATTCGTTCTGTACCGTCGAGCACTACATTGTGCCCAGGTGTTGAAGCAAAATAGGCTGTGAGAAATCGCATAGCAGTTCCTGCGGCGCCAATATTGATATTCTCCTCGCATGAATTGAGCGCACCGAGCATTGCATCTGTATCGTCGCATTTCGCTACGCTTTGTAATGTTTTTGCGTTGGGAGTAAGTGCGTTGATGATTAATGCACGATTGCTAATGCTCTTTGATAGAGGTAGCGTGATTGTAGCATCAATCATCTCTTCGGGAGGGAATATGCGATAGTCCATGATTGAGGTAAAATTGATTTAGAGTGATTTTACGGCTTCAGCAAGTTGTGCTAATGCGTCAAGGATAACACAACGTGGCGAACCAATGTTAAGACGCATAAATCCTTCGCCTTCTTTGCCAAACATTGTGCCGTTATTAAGTGCTAATTTAGCTTTGTTGACAAATAGGTTAACTAATTCATCTTGAGATAGTTTTAACTCGCGACAGTCGAGCCACAAAAGGAATGATGCTTGTGGACGGAATATCTTAATTTGAGGAATATTTTTCTTCAAATAATCGTCGATGATATCGATGCTCTCTTCGATATAAGAGGTCATTTGATTGAGCCATTCTTCGCCGTGGGTATATGCTACTTCGGTGCCGATTGTGGCAAACATGGTTGGTGAACTAAATTCATTTACCTCCAACCAGTGGAAAAATGGAGCTCTCAATGCTTCATCTTTTACAATGATCCATGAACTGACGAGTCCAGGAACGTTGAATGTTTTTGAAGGAGCGCCAAGGGTGATTGTAATAGCTTTAGCATCGTCGCTCACCTCTACAAATGGAATGTGAGGTTTGCCATAAAGCATTAAGTCGCCATGTATTTCATCAGACACTACGACTACACCATTTTCGCGACAAATTTTCGCGACTTCACGCATTACATCTGCCTCCCATTGAATGCCGATAGGGTTGTGGGGATTGCAAAGGATCATCATCTTTGGATGCTCGGTTTCAACTACTTCGCGAAGGTTTTCAAGGTCCATTTCATATCCGTTCTCAGTGAGACGAAGAGGATTGTTTACAACGATACGTTCATTCCCTTCAATAACCATTTTGAATGGGTGGTAAACAGGCTGTTGAATGAGAATTTTATCGCCTCGTTGAGTGAAATAGTTAATAGCATAAGCAACACCACGCACCACGCCAGGCACGAATGTAAGTTCTTCGCGAGTAACCTTGAAATCGTGGCGACGATCGAGCCAATTAATGATTGATTGCCAATAACTATCGGGAGTTGAAGCATAGCCATAGATAGGGTGTTCAACGCGTTCTTTTAGTGCTTTAGTGATTTCGGGGCATACGGCAAAATCGAGGTCGGCAACCCAAAGAGGAGTTAGTTCACTACTGCCAAAAAGAGGTTGAAGTGCATCGCATTTTAATGCACCACTTGATTGGCGATTGATTACTTGGTCGAAGTTGTATTTTTTCATTTTTACAATGGTTGGGAAATCAAAAAGGAGCAATAATATTTTTACAAAATATTGCTGGGATGAAAAATTTCTACAAAAGTAATACTTTTTTTGTGATTGTTCCGTGTTTTTTCCGTATGTTTGTATATTGAATTACGGTAAAGCAATCTGTAAGAAATAAAAAACAGCAGTTAGAACACCGATATGGAGCAATATAAGATAGATCACCAAGCCGAAGAGACGATGATTGAAGCGGCGTTTCAAGAGGTGCTTGAGGGCTATTTGGCCAGCAATCACCGCAAGAAAGTCGAGATAATCACTCGCGCCTATAAATTTGCAAAAGAGGCACATAAAGGTGTTCGTCGCCAATCAGGTGAACCATATATTCTTCATCCTATTGCTGTCGCAAAAATTGCAAGTCAAGAAATTGGTCTTGGGTCTACATCGATATGTGCTGCACTGCTTCATGATGTAGTAGAGGATACCGATTACACGATTGAAGATTTGGAGCAACATTTTGGTAAAAAAATTGCTCAAATTGTAGCAGGACTCACCAAAATCTCAGGGGGTATTTTTGGCGATAAGGCATCGGTACAAGCCGAAAACTTTCGCAAACTACTACTTACCATGTCGGAAGATATTCGAGTGGTGTTGTTAAAAATGGCCGACCGACTTCATAATATGCGCACACTTGGGTCATTGGCCCCCAATAAACAGTATAAAATTGCGGGTGAAACACTATATATCTATGCTCCTTTGGCACATCGTTTGGGGCTGTTTTCTATAAAGAGTGAACTTGAGGACTTGAGTTTCAAATATGAGCACCCAGTGGCCTATTCACGCATTCGTGAATTGATAAAGGAGTCAGAGGCACATCGTACTGAGATTTATAAGAAATTCTCAACTCCAATACATCAAAAACTCAAGGAATTGGGATTGAAATATGAGGCAAAGGCTCGTATGAAAACGGTTTATTCAATATGGAACAAGATGGAGAAAAAGCAAGTTCCATTTGAAGAAATCTACGACATTTATGCAATGCGCATCATCTTTGATTGCGATGACCCCGACAAGGAGAAACTCACTTGTTGGAATATCTATTCGATAATTACCGACTTATACCGATTGCACCCCGACCGTACGCGCGACTGGATTAGTGTGCCTAAAGCTAATGGTTATCAAGCGCTTCATATAACTGTAATGGGTCCTGATGGGAACTGGATTGAGGTGCAAATACGTAGTCGTCGAATGGACGAAATTGCAGAAAAGGGTTTTGCTGCACATTGGAAGTACAAAATTGGCGATGGAGATGAAGAATCGGAATTGAATGTGTGGCTCCGTACCATTAAAGACATTCTCGATAATCCCGAACCAAGCGCAATCGACTTTTTGGACACATTGAAACTCAATCTCTTTGCTTCGGAGATTGTGGTGTTTACCCCTAAAGGAGAACTCCTTACACTTCCCAATAATTCAACAGTGCTTGATGTGGCTTTTGAATTGCATTCGCAGTTAGGTCTTCATTGCATTGCAGGGAAGGTAAATCATAAATTGGTTCCACTGTCACACAAACTCAAAAGTGGTGACCAAGTGGAGGTGCTTACCTCAAATACACAGCAACCAAAGGCAGAATGGGTTAATTTCTTGGCGACAGCAAAGGCTAAAACTCGCCTTCGAGCGGCATTGCGTAAGTCGCAACAACCTATCATTACTGAAGGGAAAAAGATGTTTGTGGAGTTTTTGCAAAAACATAATCTTGTGGCTACAAATGAGGTGGTTACAAAGATTTTAGGCATATTGCATTTGTCAAATAAAGAGGAATTATATTTGGCATTGGGCGCAAACGAGGTGGCGCTTGATGATAATATCGTAAAGCAACTCTCACGCCAAGACTCTCAATCGTTGTTGTCAAAAATATTCCGTCGCAAACCATCAAAACTAGTTGAGGTTCAAGAACCAATAGTAATTGATACAAAAGAAACATATATCCTTAAGCATGATGACCGTGGAGCAAATTTTAAGATTGCCGATTGTTGTTGTCCAATTCCAGGCGATGAGGTGCTTGGGTTTATTGATGAAAACAATGAAGTAGTAGTTCATGCATTGGATTGTCCTCGTGCAAGTGTGTTGAAGGCTGGATATGGTTCAAGTATTGTATCAACACAATGGGATATATCGTCGGGCAAATTTTTAGCAACGATACAAATTGAAGGTCTTGATCGTTTTGGTATTCTTCAAGAGCTTATACAAATGATTTCAACAAATCTGTCAATCGATATACGCAAATTGAATATAGAAGCTCATGAAGAGGTTTTTAGTTGTGAATTAGTGGTATTGATAGAAGATTCACAAGTGGTAACCGACTTATGTAACAAAGTGAAGAAAATCAACGGAGTTAAGAAGGTGAGTCGAGTGTATTAACTAGAAAAAAACAGAAACAACAGAAACAACAGAAACAAAATATATTTAGGAGATGAAATTTGATTCTAAGAAAATTACAACGCATATATTGTTTTTAGTGGCAACAATTGCCTTGATAGTGTATTTTTTGCCTCGCGATAAAGAACAATCTTTGACCTATGAGGAGAATCGTCCATGGATTCATGGAATGCTTCGTGCTCCGTTTGAAATATATATTTATCCCGACAGCACTGAAGTTATTGATTCGTTGAATAAGGTATTTACACCTATCTGTGATCGCAATGATAAGTTGTGTGATAGCATATTGGCAAAAGTGGCTAAAAATAACATTGTGTATAAGAAAATTGCAACCACAATTCGAGACCAATACAACAAAGGGGTAGTTACCGCAAATATGTATGCCGATATAGAGAAAGACTCTTTGCCTATAATAAGAGTGCTCGATGGAAAGATTCTTAAACGCGAAACTACAGAGAATTTTGTGTCTCCTCGCAAACTCTATCTAATGATTGACTCATTAGCGCAAGACACTATGTCGCGTAGTTTTATGAAATCAATCAACCTTGCACAACTATTACAACCCAATGTTGTAGTGAATGAAGCGCGTACACAATCAACATATAACGATGAATTGGCAAGAGCAACAGCTCCAATAGGAATGATAATGCAAAACGAACGTATTATCGACCGGGGGGAAATCGTTACACACAAGTTGTATCGCATTCTTAATACTTATCAAGAGATGCTTGAGCTGCAATCGCCCGAGTCAAGTCGCACACAATGGATTAAACTTTTGGGACAAATTATGTATGTGACTATCTTGATTGTAGTATTGTATCTCTATATGCAAAATTTCTGCAATGATATGGTATATCGCAAGGGTAGTCTATTGTTCATTTTGTTGATGATAGCATTGTGCACAGTGGGAGCGATATTTATAACATCATTTTTTGGAAATGGTAATTATTTAGTGCCGTTTGTGATAATCCCTATTGTGATACTTGTGTTCTTTGACGCACGTACAGCACTATTTTGTCACCTTGTAGAGATATTGATATGTGCGTCATTTGCGCCATATCCATTGGAATTTGTAGTAGTGGAATTCTGCGCAGGAGCAATTGCAATTTATTCACTAAAAGAACTGTCTCGCCGTTCACAATTGTTGCGCACAGCATTCTTTGTGTTTTTGGCGTATGCCTTGTCATATACATCGGTGGAAATATTGCTAAATGGAACAATGACAGTGAGTGCAATAAAGGTGTTGGGATATTTTGCAATTAATGCGGTGCTCACCTCTTTTGCATATATCTTGATATTTGTGGTGGAAAAAATGTTTGGATTTGTATCGGTGGTAACACTTGTGGAACTATCGGATATCAACAATCCATTGTTGCGAGAACTCTCAGAGCAATGTCCGGGTACTTTCCAGCACTCAATGGCTGTGAGCAATCTTGCTGCTGATGCAGTAGGACGCATTGGTGGTAATGTGCAATTGGTAAGAACTGGTGCATTATATCACGATATAGGTAAACTCGACAACCCTGCATTCTTTACTGAAAATCAACGAGGTGTGAATCCTCATGATGCTCTCAATCCGATAAAGAGTGCAGAAATTGTAATTAACCATGTGCATGACGGGTTAAAACGAGCATCTAAAGCAAAGTTGCCAAGTGTGATAAACGACTTTATTTCTCAACATCATGGTTGTGGTAAAGCAAAATATTTCTATATCACATATTGTCAAAATCATCCTAATGAGGTGGTTGATGAAGCACAATTTACTTATCCAGGACCTAATCCTACAAGTAAAGAAGCATCGGTATTGATGATGGCCGATGCTGTTGAGGCTGCATCTCGCTCTCTTTCTGATCACTCGGTGCAATCAATAACAGCGTTGGTAAATCGCATTATTGATAGCCAAATCGAAGATGGATTGCATAATGATTCTCCTATTTCATTCCACGATATTAAAGTGATTAAAGAGGCTTTTGTGAATCGTGTGAGCACAATATATCATTCACGAGTGGTGTATCCCGAAAGCCCAAAAACTCAGCAAACCACGCTAAAACTCTAATGCAATAAACGCCATAAGTTTGCCGTTAAATTATAGATGAAATATCGCCAAATACGACATATATTATTTTGTATTGCTACAATAGTTGTTGTTGTGGTAATGTCATCGTGTTCGGCAAAGAAGAATACGGCTTCTTCGCGTCGTTATCAGGCATTTATAACAAAATACAACATTTATTTCAACGGCGAAACTCACTTTGATGAAACTCTCAAAGATATGGAGTTGAAATATGAAGATGATTATAGTCAAATACTTTATCTTCATCCTATTGAGGCTAAAAATAATTCAAAAGCACCTCAACCAAGTGGAAATTTTGACCGATCAATAGAGAAAGCGCAAAAAGCGATACAACTTCGTTCAATAACCAAACGTCCAAAAAAGAAATCGGGCAAAAAGGACCAAAAATATAAAGATTGGATGAAACGAGAGGAATATAATCCTTTCCTTCATAATGCTTGGATGATGATGGGGCGTAGTCAGTTTTTTAATGGTGATTTTCTTGGAGCAGCATCAACATTCTTCTATACTTCAAAGCATTTTTGGTGGTTGCCCGACATAGTCCTTGAGGCTAAATTGTGGCAAGCACGTAGCTATTGTGCACTTGAGTGGCTGTTTGAAACCGAAAATATTATTGTAAGAATAAAAGAATCTGATTTGATGAATAGCACACATCGTGAATTATATCACAATGTGTATGCAAGTTATTATATCAAACTCAATGATTACGAAAAGGCGATACCTCATTTGCAAAAATCAATAGATTATGCCGATGGAGCGCAGAAGATACGCCAACGATTCCTATTAGGTCAACTCTATTCACGTGAAGGGAAAAATGATGAGGCGTATGCAATGTTTAAGAAGGTAAGTGGTGCATCAAGTGCTACTTATCGCACAAAATTCAATGCCCGAATTAAGCAAAGTGAAGTTTATTCAGGTAGCAAGATTGATCCCGAGGTAAAATCCCTCAAGCGAATGACTATTTATGACCGCAATAAAGATTATCTCGATCAGATATATTATGCGATAGGTAATCTATATTTGTCACGAAAGGATACTGTTAATGCTATTGAAAACTATGTGCTCGCAAATGAAAAGAGTACTCGTAATGGCATTGATAAAGCGATAAATCAAGTTACATTGGGTAATTTGTATTATATACGACACAATTATGACAAGGCGCAACCATGTTATTCGGAGGCTGTGCCACAATTACCCGAAACTTATCCTAATTATAAGCAGATAAAGCGTCGCTCAGACGTGCTTGATGAACTTGCCGTGTATTCACAAAATGTAACATTGCAAGATTCACTTTTGCGACTATCAAAGTTGTCGCCCGAAG
The DNA here is from genome assembly GCA_017559355.1 of Muribaculaceae bacterium. Taxonomy (GTDB): domain Bacteria; phylum Bacteroidota; class Bacteroidia; order Bacteroidales; family Muribaculaceae; genus RGIG4079. Next base: position 16,285 of record JAFYSL010000007.1, on the reverse strand, counting down.
AACTTGAAAAGGTCATAGACAAAATAATCGACGACCTTAAGAAGAAAGAGAAAGAGGAAGCTGAAAATGCTCAACGTGAGGAGTATCTTGCTCAGCAACGTGCGCAAGGTTCTAATCTGCAAAATAATTCTGCCCCTAAAACATTTACTCTGAATACCGACGATTCATGGTATTTCTATAACTCTGCAACAAAAAATGCGGGTAAGACCGAATTCCAAAAGGTGTGGGGTAGCCGTAAACTTGAAGATGACTGGCGTCGTAGAAACAAAGCATCGTTTGATGCCTCAGAGTTTGAAGCAAATGGGGCAGATAGTGGTGGCGAAGGCGAAGAAGGAAATGCTGATGCCCCCGAAGGCGAAGCAAAAGAACTCACAAAAGAGGATGAGGAAAAATTGAAGAGAGCCGAAGATCCTCACTATCCCGAATATTATCTCAAGCAAATTCCTAAAACTGATGAGGAACGAAATACTGCCCACGAAATCATACAAGAAGGGTTGTATAATATGGGGCTTATATTGAAAGATAAGATGGAGGATTTTAGTGCTTCTCGTTCAGAGTTTAACAGATTGTTATCGGATTATCCCGACAACATATATCGTCTCGACACATATTATAATATGTATATAATGAGCGTGAGAGAAAACGATGTGGCACAAGCTAATAAGTATCGCGACCTTATTCTTGAACATTTCCCCGAGAGTGGATATGGTATAGCAATGCGTGATCCTAATTATTTTGATAATCTTAAGATGATGAACACGCATCAAGAAACACTTTATGCCTCGGCTTATGAAGCATATCTTGCTAATCGCAATGATGAAGTGCACGATGCATATAAATACATGTCAGAAAAATTCCCATTGAGTCGCATCATGCCTAAGTTTATGTTCTTGCATGGGCTTTCATTCTTGACCGAAGGGGATTCTGAACAATTTAATACTACACTTAAAGAATTACTCGAAAAGTATCCCGATACAGATATTACTCCATTGGCATCATCTTATCTCAAGCAGATGGCACAAGGCCGCAAGGTTGAGAGTGGTTCAACCAACTTGCGTGGTATGGTGTGGGAAACTCGATTGGGCAATGACTCTATTGCAAGTGCTAACGCTGATAAACCAGCTGCATTTACACTCGATGTAAATGAACCACAATTACTTGTGTTGTTATTCCCTAATGATAAGATATCGGCAAATCAATTGTTGTATGATGTGGCAATGCACAACTTCTCGGCTTATACAGTTAGAGACTTTGATTTGCAATTGATGCACTTTGGCAATCTTGGATTAGTTCTTATTAAAGGTTGCAACAATGTTGAGGAATTGAAACAATATCGCCAAAAATTGAACGAAAGTACCGATATCAACATTCCAGTGGGAGTGCGTCAAGTAGAAATAAGTGTTAAGAACTTTGAGATATTAATCAATGAAGGCCGTTCATTTGAAGAGTATTTTGAGTTTATCGGCGAGGAGGATTATATAGCAACAGAAGAGGCTGTGTTGCCACCCGAAGAATTTGGTAAAAGTGAAGGAATTCCAACTCCTAAACATATAGTAGAAGATTCTGTTCCAGTAGAGCCTGTAAAAGATGTTGCTCCAGTGAAACAAGAAGAACCCGTAGCGCCGACTCAAGAAGTTAAAGATCAAAAGGTGACAAAACAACAAACTCCAAAAGAGGAACCAAAGACGGAAACTCCTGTAAAAGTAGAAAAAACAGAAAAGACTCCAGTGAGTCAAAAACAAGATAATCCACAAAAATCTCAACCAGTGGCATATCCTACTGGGTCGGAAGGTGATGACCCTTTATTTGATATGCCGTAATTATTAACCTCAACAATTTAAGCAATGAGTACTCACACTATACTTTGGGCCGATGATGAAATAGATCTTCTCAAGCCCCACATTATGTTTCTTAAGAATAAAGGGTATAATCTTGTAACGGTTAATAATGGTCGTGATGCCCTTGAATTGGTTGAGTCGCAACACTTTGATTTGATTATTCTCGATGAGAATATGCCAGGGTTGACAGGTCTTGAAACATTGTCGAGGATTAAACAAATTTCACCCCACATTCCTGTAATTATGATTACAAAGAGTGAGGAGGAGAATATTATGGACCAAGCTGTTGGTAATAAAATAGCCGATTATCTTATTAAACCAGTTAATCCTAATCAAATCTTGCTTTCGATAAAGAAAAATCTTCATAGTGAGCAACTCGTATCGGTACAAGCTACATCTGATTATCGTCAGGAATTTAACAATATTACAACCCTCATTTCCAACGCTTCATCAATAGAAGATTGGTATGAACTTTATAGTAAATTGGTGTTCTGGGAATTGGAATTGGCATCGGCCGATACCAATATGGACGAACTACTCAATATGCAAAAGATTGAAGCCAATTCAACCTTTTACAAGTTTGTTAAGAAGAACTACGAGAAATGGATGTCGGGCGATTCGCATCCGGTGATGAGCCCTGATGTGTTTAAGAATAAAGTATTCCCATTGCTCGATAAAGGGGAAAAGGTGTTCTTCATTCTTATTGATAACTTCCGTCTTGACCAATGGCGCACAGTGAAGCCTTTGTTGAGCGATTATTTTACATTTGACGAAGATGTATATTGCTCAATACTCCCTACTGCAACACAATATGCTCGCAATGCCATCTTCTCAGGATTGATGCCTGTGCAGATTGAGAAAATGTTCCCCGATTTGTGGATTGACGAAGATGAAGAAGAGGGTAAAAATATCAATGAATCACCATTGATTGAAACGATGTTTAATCGCTACCGTCGTCAATGTAAGTTTTCTTATAATAAGATTAATGACTCAGCAGCAGGCGAACGACTTATTCGTGAGTTTTCAAATCTTGAGAATAACGACCTCAACATTATTGTACTTAACTTTATAGATATGCTTTCGCATGCTCGTACCGAGTCAAAGATGATTCGCGAACTTGCAGCATCAAATGCAGCATATCGCTCGTTGACCGAGTCGTGGTTTCGTCACTCTTCAGCTCTTGAGTTATTGCGTAAAATCGCCGAAAAAGGGTATAAGATTGTACTTACTACCGACCATGGTACAATTCGAGTAGATAATCCAATAAAGGTTGTGGGTGATAGAAATACCAACACTAATTTGCGTTACAAACTTGGCAAAAATCTTAGTTATAACCCCAAACAGGTGTATGAGATAAAACGCCCCGAGGTGTATGGATTGCCATCGCCTAATGTGTCAACCACATATGTATTTGCAGGCAATCGCGATTTCTTTGCTTATCCAAATAACTACAACTACTATGTGCAATATTATACCGATACATTCCAACATGGTGGTATCTCTCTTGAGGAGATGATTATTCCATTAATTACATTATCAGCAAAATAAAAAAAACAATATATGAAAACTATTCAATTAAAATCACTCAACGATATCGCTGAAGTGGCAAAAGAATTTATTGCACAAATGGGCGATGAAACAGTATATGCATTCAATGGTGAAATGGGTGCTGGTAAAACGACATTCATCAACGCTCTATGTAAAGCACTTGGAGTGGAAGATGATACAACCAACTCTCCTTCATTCTCAATTATCAATGAGTATCGCTCCGACACTACTGCCGAATTGATTTATCACTTCGACCTCTATCGTCTTGAGTCGCTTGAAGAAGCATTTGATATAGGTGTAGAGGATTACTTTGACTCGGGCGCATTGTGTTTCCTTGAGTGGCCCGAACGCATCGAGGATATTCTACCTCATGACACAGTGAGAGTTAATATCATTGTAAACGATGATGACACTCGCACCATTACTATCGAATAATAGCGATGTCAAAAAAAACAAATATAATACACCTCGATTCAATCGGCTCTACTAATACATATCTTGCTGGTAGAGCCATTGATTTGCCCCATGCTACAGTAGTGTCAACATATTGTCAAACTGCAGGTCGTGGGCAACGAGGTAATACATGGGAGTCGCAGCCCAATAAAAACCTATCTTTCTCAGTGCTATTACGCCCCAATAACATCATTGCTCGTCAGCAATTTTACATTTCAGAGGCCGTGAGCGTGGCGATTATCAATACATTAACACGTTATATCACAAATCATCGAGTAGCGATTAAGTGGCCTAACGATATTTATGTTGATGACCATAAAATTTGTGGCATACTCATTGAAAATACTTTGTGTGGAATGAATATTTCACAATCAATAGTGGGGGTGGGGTTGAATGTAAATCAACGTGAATTCATCTCTGATGCACCAAACCCTATTTCAATAATAAATTACATTGATAAAGAACTATCTCTTGACGATTTGCTTGAGGAGGTAACCGATGAAATAGTTGCCACATTTGACCATTACGATGCTACGCAATCATTTGATACACTTCATAAGGAATACTGCGAAAAATTGTGGCGTAACGATGGCTATTACACATACTCTACACCTCAGGGCGAAAAGTTTGATGCTAGAATTGCCGATGTAGCCCCCGACGGCATTCTCACCCTTTGTGATACACAGGAAAACTCACGCTCCTTCGCTTTCAAAGAGGTAATGGCAATATTATAAATTAGAGGATTGTATTATCTGTATCAGATGAGATTGTCTTTTGTATTAATATTGTAACCTTAAATTATGTATATTATTTCTCGATTTATTAGGGAAATGCTAATTCGTGTCAAAAAAAGTTTCATTATCAACATTCTGCAAAATAATTTGTATATTTGTAAACGACTATAAATGCAAATTGGATAACTATGTCAACTTTTTGTCTCATAATAGGATTATTGCTGATAATAGGGGCGTTAGTATTAGCATTTCGTCCCGTCATTCCATCGGTGCTTCTTTGTTATGCGGCAATGTGGATATTAGATGCAAGTAACAATATTGTTGTGAGTAGCAATAGTCTCATGTTTTGGGGTATGGCCACATTGATGGTGCTACTTATAAATATGGCACAGCCAGCAATTCGTCGTAATGAAAGTGGTCGAGGATATGTTGCAGTGGGGACATTAGCAGGAGCCGTAGTGGGAATGTTAATGTCGCACGCAGGTATTATAATTGGCGCTGCATTGGGCGCTTCAATGGGACTTGTGGCATATTGTTGCACTCCCGAGGGACAAGTAATACAATTCCCATCACGCGAGTTTGTAAAACGATTGGCTTCAATGGGATTACCGATGATTGTTGCCATGAGCATCTTCGCTACGATATTAGAAAAATTACTAACAAACTATATACGATAACAACACATCACTTAAAAGCATATACCTAAAATGAAGAGACTTTGGTTAATACTCACTATATTATTCACTGCTATCAATATGCAATTGATGGCGCAAATACAAGATACGGTGTCTGTACAAGGTACTGTTATTGTATATGTGGCGCAAAAGAAGGTACCCGATCTTTCGCCCGACCTTGAAAAGATTCGTGATTTTGCTGATTCACGCAAGTATGATAAGTTGATGAAGCGTTATGAAAAAAACGACCCTACGATGAGTGTCAACGACTATCGTCAACTCTACTATGGGTATGTGTTTCAGCCCGAATATCAACCATATAGCAGAAATGACTATTCACAATCTATATCAACACTTTATTACAAAGAACATCTTTCGCGTTTAGAGTGTGATTCAATTATTAAGTATGCCGAAATGTCGTTGAAGGATGATCCATTTGATTTGCAACAAATGAATTATCTTATCTATGCCTATAAGGAAAAGAAAAAACATAATTTGGCGCGACATTGGCAAACTCGTCTCAATAATGTGTTGCGAGCAATATTGTCAACTGGTACAGGTGAGTCGCAAGAAACAGCATGGCATGTGATAAATATTGGACATGAGTATGCGTTGATTGACTTTATAAGTCCTCATTACGTTGTTGAACGCCAGGAGTTTATTGAGCCTTATTATGATCATATTATATTGAGGCGTATTTCGGAGCATCTTCCTTCAGGCTTCTACTTCAACATAAAATATATGCTCGACGACTTTGACCGTTCGGGCAACTAAAACCAATAGTATTTTTTAGGATTATTGAGCGTTATTGTTGCGAGCGTGGCGAGCAAGCATGCGATGCCCGATGCGGCAGTACAAACACTTGCGTGTTTCGCAGTAGTTGCGTCGCAATTGTATTAGTGCTTGAGATGCAAAGGCATCTTTACATTCAATGCCGGCTCGAGTGAATAATTCAACAATGGAGTTGCGTTCGGCTTTGAGTGATTGTAGCATTTCTACAGCTCGAGCGCAAGCATCTTCATCACCACATAACTTACCATAGGCATATATTGTGGGTGCAACAGCGTTGATAATAAGAATATTAATAGAGCTGTCGTTTAATCCACGAGTAGCGATACCCTCTGAGGCATTAAACGAATATCTCCTCGACCAATAGCCCGATAGTTCAATGTTGAAAAGGTCTTTTACTTCGTCGATATTTTTTGCTGTCATCATTTTCGAAGCATAAGAGAAGCCCCCTTCAATCATTGTGGCTAATATTGCAATGCGACGATGAGGAAAGTTTTGTGGACGCATTCTTGCCATTTTCCACCCCAATGAAGAAGGTTGTTTTAGACCAAACTTCTGAGCGTAGAAAGAATATTCATTCTTCAAAGTTGATACATAAGAGTCATCATTGGGTACAGAATCAAGTAACCCCGACTGACCAAATAGCATTGCCTCAATTGCAGTGAGAGAATCGTTATGCTTGGCCATTATTTTGAGCGGAGTTGCCATTGCTAAACGCTCAAAAGCATCGCTGTTTATTCCAAATCCAAGACTGCGAGCCAATAGCACATAGCACACTTCATTCCAATCGCCAGCAAAAGTGTGGAGTAGTTTTTCAATGCGCTCAACTTTGTCAAATAGGCGTTCATAACCGAGAGTCGAAATCATGTCGGTTATGTAAATTGATGGAATTAGAGAAATCTCTTCAGCGCAAGGGAGTTCGCTTGTGGCGCTATTGACCAATCGATGATATTGCTCGCTAAATTGGGCAGAACATGGCATGCATAACTGTGGGATAATCTCTCCATTTGCTCGGCGCACTGGCATATCATCTTTCTCTACAACATGGAGGATTACGTTATCGTATGCTTTGTTGGTGTCGTGGTGGTGTCGAAACCAATCGCTTGCTCTCACGTGGATTTCGATGTTTCCCACCCACATTTCGCCATCGATCTTTACTTTGGCATTGAAAAAATCGGGCCCAGCATCGGTGTTAAGACGACCTGGGTCGATGACTTGTATTTTTCGCCCATCGACCGTAAACATAGTCTGTGCCATCCACAATCTATGTTGCCACACATATTGCATTAATTTTTCCAATTGTAATGCCTGAGAGATGAAACATTATTGCAAACTTACACATAAAAATGGATATGCAAAAACTAATTAGTCTAATTTGATTGATTGTTGGCACAAAAAGGAAAAAGATGAATCATTTTTAGGATAATTGCATTTGATTCTCTAAATTTGCGATAGAATTATTGATACATAAGCAATGTGCGAAATAGTAGAAAATAACGAAAATAAGGAGTCAAAAGCAACTCCCAAAGGTAATATTCTGGGTATATTGGGGCTGATAATCGGCATTCTTGCTTGGGTGGTATTATATCGTATGCAACTTGGAGGTACCTGCTTGGCGGTAGTGGGAATAGTGCTATCAATAATAGGATTGCGAGGTCGATTCCATAATATGTCAATGTTTGGACTTTTATTATCGGGAATTTTGCTTTTAGTTGTAGGAATCATGAGAGTAGCATTTTATTATGTTTTCAACTCTATTTGAAAAATACTCTAGATAAATTAAATGAAAAAATAGAAGCGCGTGAATGATTGTCATTCACGCGCTTGTGTTATTATTTAATCAACTTAGGGTATTATGTCTTTTGAAATTCAGATGGCGACATTCCAGTTAAATGTTTGAAATATTTGCCAAATGATGATTGGTTTGTAAAGTTGAGGTCGTAAGCAATTTGTTGAATGTTTTTACCCGAAAAACGGAGTAGATTTTTTGCTTCGAGAATAACGCACTCGTCAATCCATTCAGCTGCAGAACGACCAGTCATTTCTTTGATTATCAATGAAAGATATTTTGGAGATATGAAAAGTTTATCGGCATAAAATTTTACTGAACGTTCTTGTCGGAAATGTCTATGAACAAGGGATATAAACTCGTGAACATAATTAGAACGGCGTGATTTTGGTCGGTCATCAGAAACTTCTGGGGAAACTCTTTTTGATGCAAAATGGAGTATTTGATAGAGTGTTGATGCAATGATATTGCGAGAGATGCTTTTGATATATATGTCGTTGCTGTTTTCGGTCGTGTTGAGGTGTAGCAACTCCAAGTATTTTTGCAACAATTCAGTTTCGTTTGATTCGAGTTCGATAACCGATGTGCGACTATTTGACTTGAACGAAGCAATAGGTCCTGAGTGATTAATGATGTTTATATCAATATTGAGATTGCGTAATAGTTGTGGCGAAAGGAATAAGAAATATGCTTCAAAGTTTGTAAAGTCGGTTTGTTTTGAAGATATAATGCGGTCGGGGCTTAGGCAAAGCAATGAATTTTGTTCAATAACTACCTTCTCAAGGTTTATTTCAACCTCGAGATTCCCCTTAAGGCATAGCACAAATAGCAGACCATCAAATCTCACAGGAGATGAGAAATATTCAAGCCCATTTTTGCTTGAAGTAAAATGAGCAAACATGTAATCATCGCCAAATTTGCTATAATCAAAAGAGAAGCGTTTTATGCCACTTAGTTGAGTAATGCGTAATGATTGATCCATTTTTTAAGTTTAATAGGTTTGTGTGGCAAAAGTAACCAAAAATAACCAAAATATAGTCTTAAATAATGCAAATAAAGAAAAAAAGACCAACATCTTTGTAATATTTGCTAGAGTGGTGATTGGCGATAGGTCATGGAGTAGCGAAATTGATGTAATGTGTGGTAAAATGAAATGAATAAATGTTGATTTGAGTATTCACTTTATGTCGATATAGACGTGAATAGTGGATAAATTTTGCTAACTTTGCAAATTTAATGGCTGTCAAGTAGAAATGAGTACGTTAGACATAATATTGATAGTAGTTGTAGTAGTTTCAGCGATATATGGATACTACAAAGGATTTGTGCGACAAATAGGGGCATTGGTGGGAATTATTGCCGGTATTATTTGTTGTCGCGTCTTCGCTGCTGATTTTACAGTATTTCTTAATGACTTCTTTCTCGATTCAACATCAACAAAAGCCTCTTCGCGTTTTTTGAACTCAGTTGTGGCTCAAGTTGTTTTGTTTATACTTGGTTACTTTGGCGCTCGATGGGTTGCTTCATTGTTAACATCATTGCTGAAGAAGGTAAAATTGAATTCGGTAAATCGTGCTGCAGGGGCTGTGTTTGCCGTAGTACAATGGTTGGTATTGTTGAGTTTAGCGCTCAATTTGTGGATTGCAATATTTCCATCATCAACGATAGTTGCCGAATCAAGTAGCTTTGTTGATGAGCGATTAATAAATCTTGCTCCCGATATTTTGGGATCAGAAACAGCCAAAGAGTTTTTTGAAACAACTAAAAACTTGGCAAAATAGGTATAGATTGTAAAAGTATGATTTTATCAAGATAATGAAAGAAATCAACGAAAATAAAGATATGGATAAAAAGGCAAATCCTACTCGTCCCGAAACAAACGATGACATCATCAACGATGTTACATCGGGCGAGTATAAGTATGGATTTGTTTCAAACATTGATACCGAAATCATTCCACAAGGGCTTAATGAAGATGTGGTGAGATTGATTTCGCAAAAGAAAGGTGAACCAGAGTGGTTGCTTGAATTCCGACTTAAAGCATTTCGCCATTGGCTCACACTTGACGTGCCTACTTGGGCACATCTCGACATTCCCGAAATAGATTTCCAAGCGATAAGCTATTATGCTGCTCCTAAAAAGAAGGAGGGCCCAAAAAGTCTTGACGAGGTTGACCCTGAATTGCTCGACACGTTTAACAAACTTGGTATTCCTCTTGAAGAGCAAAAGGTCCTTTCGGGTATGGCTGTTGATGCTGTGTTGGACTCAGTATCGGTTAAAACGACACATAAAGAGAAACTTGCTGAATTGGGTATTATTTTCTGCTCATTCTCTGAAGCAGTGCGTGATTATCCCGATTTGGTAAAACGCTATCTTGGTTCGGTAGTATCATATCGTGATAATTTCTATGCAGCACTCAACTCGGCTGTGTTTAGCGATGGTTCATTTGTGTATATTCCTAAAGGGGTGCGTTGTCCAATGGAATTGTCAACCTATTTCCGTATCAATGCATCGGGAACAGGGCAATTTGAACGCACATTGATTGTTGCCGACGACGATGCATATGTAAGTTATCTCGAGGGTTGTACAGCTCCAATGCGCGATGAAAATCAACTACATGCTGCGATTGTAGAGATTATCGTAGAAGATCGTGCCGAAGTGAAATATTCAACCGTGCAAAACTGGTATGCTGGCGATAAAGATGGCAAAGGTGGGGTATATAATTTCGTGACAAAACGAGGTTTGTGCCGTGGCGATAATTCAAAATTGTCGTGGACACAAGTCGAAACTGGTTCGGCTATTACTTGGAAATACCCAAGTTGTGTGCTCGCTGGCGATGGCGCAATAGGTGAGTTCTATTCGGTTGCTGTTACCAACAATCGTCAACAAGCCGATACTGGTACAAAGATGATACACACAGGTCGCAATACTCGCAGCACAATTGTATCAAAGGGTATATCGGCAGGACATAGCCAAAACTCTTATCGAGGATTGGTGAAGGTGGCACCTAATGCCGATGGTTGTCGCAATTACACTCAATGTGATAGTCTTTTGCTCGGTTCGCATTGTGGAGCTCACACATTTCCCTACATTGATGTGTTGAACGATACAGCAGTAGTGGAACATGAGGCTACAACATCAAAAATTAGTGAAGATCAAATATTCTACTGTAATCAGCGTGGTATTCCCACCGAGGAGGCAGTGGCATTAATTGTCAATGGTTATGCCAAGGAGGTGATGAATAAGTTGCCAATGGAGTTTGCTGTTGAGGCACAAAAACTATTGCAAATCACGCTTGAAGGTTCGGTAGGATAATTATTAAATAGAAACATCATAATCGATATGGATAATATATTGTTAGAGGTAAAAAATCTTCGTGCTGGCATTGAAGGCAAAGAGATATTAAAAGGGGTAAACTTAACAGTGCGCCCTGGAGAAGTGCATGCTATAATGGGCCCTAATGGAGCGGGAAAGAGTACGCTTTCATCGGTGCTCGCTGGTGATCCTTCATTTACAGTTTCCGAAGGAGAGGTGAACTTTCATGGTGTAGATTTGCTTGAACTTGCGCCCGAGAATCGTTCACACGAAGGATTGTTCCTTTCGTTTCAATATCCAGTGGAAATTCCCGGGGTGTCAATGGTGAATTTTATGCGTGCTGCAATTAATGCTAAACGTAAATATTTCAATCAAGAGCCTCTTTCTGCAAGTGATTTCTTGAAACTTATGCGTCAAAAGCGTGAGGTAGTAGAGCTTGATAACAAGTTGGCTTCTCGTTCGGTTAACGAGGGGTTCTCGGGTGGAGAAAAGAAACGTAACGAGATTTTCCAAATGGCGATGCTCGAACCACGCCTCTCAATTCTTGACGAAACCGATAGTGGTCTTGATATTGACGCACTTCGCATTGTGGCTGGTGGTGTAAACAAACTCAAAACATCTGAAAACGCCACAATTGTGATTACTCACTATCAACGATTGCTTGATTATATTAAGCCCGACTTTGTGCATGTGCTTTACAAGGGTCGCATTGTAAAAACTGGTGGTCCTGAACTCGCACTCGTGCTCGAAGAGCGTGGTTATGATTGGATTAAACAAGAAATTGATAATCAATAATTGCTATATAGTAATAATACGATGAGTGCATTATCGCAATATATAGAATTGTATGATTCTCATCTCAGTGTGATAGAGGGCAAATCGAGCGAAGTCTTAAATCAACATCGCCGCGATGCTCGCAAGTCGCTAGAGGGGAAATCTTTGCCACAGAAAGGTGAGGAGGGATATGAAAAGACCTCGATTGAAGAGATGTTTGCGCCCGACTTTGGTGTGAATATTAATCGAGTTAATATACCTGTAGATGTGTCATTGTCATTTAAGTGTGATGTGCCCAATATGAGCACAATCATGGCTTTTGTTGTAAATGATACATTTGCACCATCATCAACACTTCACAATAAAATGCCTCAAGGGGTTATTATCGACTCTTTGGCAAAGGCATCGGTTGAACATCCCGAGTTGGTTGGCTGTTTCTATAATGGTTTGGCTCAAAACGAAAAACCAGGAGTGGCATTGAATACGATGCTTGTGCAAGATGGAGTGTTTATCTATGTGCCTCGTGGGGTAGTGATGGAACGCCCTATTCAACTTGTAAATATATTCAACTCGGCTGCGCCTATGATGGGTGTGCGTCGATTGCTTGTTGTTGTTGAAGATGGGGCTTCGGCACAGTTACTTATCTGCGACCATACGCAAAATAGTGAATATCAATATCTCTCATCACAAGTAGTGGAGGCATATGTGGGTAAAAATGCGTCGCTTGATATTTATGATATTGAGGAGTCGTCGGCTACAACAGCACGCTACTCTCAACTCTTTGCTCGTCAACAACGAGATTCGCAATTGTTGGTTAATGGTGTAACTCTTTCAGGGGGCAACACTCGCAACGATTACCATATCGACTTGGTAGAAGATAATAGCAAGACCACTCTTGCTGGTATGGCTATTGCTTCGGGTAGTCAACACGTTGATAATAATACATATATCAAGCATGCATCTACTCATGGCATGAGTAATCAGTTGTTTAAGTATGTGCTTGATGATGAGTCAACAGGTGCATTTGATGGTGTGATATATGTAGCACCCGATGCTCGTTTTACTGAGGCATACCAAAGCAATCGCAATCTTCTTGCTTCAAAACAAGCACGTATGCACACTAAGCCACAACTTGAAATCTATAACGACGATGTTAAGTGTAGTCATGGAGCAACGACGGGTCAACTTGATGCCGATGCTTTGTTCTATATGCGTTCGCGTGGTATACCCGAAAAAGAGGCTCGCACAATGTTGATGCAAGCGTTTATGGTTGATGTAATCGACATGGTAAAAATGGAAGGGTTGTGCGACCGTTTGCGTCACTTGGTAGAAAAAAGATTTTACGGACAGCAAGCGTCGTGTGGGGAATGTGCTGCTTCTTGTCATGAATCAAAAAAAGACTGATAATAAAGATATAATGGAAGGTATTGATATAACACATATTCGTAGCCAATTTCCCATACTTAATCGCACGGTGTGGAATAAACCATTGGTGTATCTTGATAGTGCAGCAACATCGTTTACTCCTCAATGTGTGGTTGATGAAATCACTCGAGTGTATACTACATGCAAGGCAAATGTGCATCGAGGTGTGCATTCGCTCTCACAAGAGGCAACAGATCTTCAAGAAGCTACTCGCGAATGTGTGAGAGAATTTATTAATGCCTCATCTACACAAGAAATAATTTTTACTCGTGGCACTACTGAGGCGATAAACCTCGTAGCGTCATCTTATGGTCAATTGCTTGAAAATGGCGATGAAATCATTGTTACTACGATGGAGCATCACGCTAATATTGTACCCTGGCAATTGTTGGGTTCGCGCAAGCGCATCATATTGCGAGTTGTGCCAATTAAGAAAGATGGCACTCTCGACATGGAGGCTTATCAATCATTGTTCAACGAACGCACAAAATTGGTAGCAGTATGTCATGTATCAAATGTGCTTGGAACAATCAACCCTATAAAGGAGATAATAAAGGAAGCACATCAATATAACGTGCCAGTGTTGGTTGATGGAGCACAAGCAATTTCGCATATAAAAGTAGATGTGCAAGACCTTGATGCTGATTTTTACGCCTTTTCGGCGCATAAAATGTATGGCCCTACTGGGGTGGGTGTACTTTATGGTAAAAAGCATCTCCTTAAAATGATGCCCCCATATCAAGGAGGTGGCGAGATGATTGGTACGGTTGACTTCAAAAAGACTACTTATGCCGAACTCCCATTTAAGTTTGAAGCAGGAACTCCCGATTTTGTGGGGATTGCTGCATTTAAGAAAGCGATAGAGTTTATACAATCCATAGGCGTGGAGAATATAGCTGCTTATGAGCATGAATTACTCTCTTATGCGACTGCTGAGATGGAGAAAATTCCTAACATGAGGATATTTGGCACAGCGCCTCAAAAGAGTGGAGTAGTCTCGTTTCTTATAGGGAATGAACACCACTACGACTTGGGAATGTTGCTTGATAAGCTAGGTGTTGAGGTGCGCACTGGGCATCATTGTGCTCAGCCATTGATGCACGCTCTCGGTATAGAGGGAACGGTGAGAGCATCGTTTGCTGTGTATAATACTCGCGAAGAGATAGATGCTTTTATTTCTGCGCTTCGTCGAGTGTCGGCAATGCTTGGATAATATATTTATGTAAATGTGAGTGTCGAAAACAAATAAATTGTTTAACTTTGCAATAGAAAAATAAATTAACTATATAATACAATGGATTTTATTGAAGAATTGACCTGGCGTGGTATGATTCACACAGTGATGCCAGGAACCGACGAACAACTCAAAAAAGAAATGACTACGGCTTACTTGGGTATTGACCCTACTGCCGACTCTTTACATATTGGCCACTTGGTGGGCGTGATGATGCTTAAACATTTTCAACGCGCTGGTCACAAACCTATCGCGCTCGTTGGTGGTGCAACGGGTATGATTGGTGACCCATCAATGAAAAGCCAAGAACGCAAATTGCTCGATGAAGAAACTTTGCGTCACAACCAAGAAGCAATCAAAAAGCAACTCGCTAAATTCCTCGATTTCGATAGCGATGCTCCAAATGCTGCTGAATTAGTTAACAACTACGACTGGATGAAAAATTTTTCATTCCTCGATTTTATCCGTGATGTGGGTAAGCATATTACTGTTAACTATATGATGGCAAAAGACTCTGTAAAGAAACGTCTTTCAGGTGAGTCTCAACAAGGCATGTCGTTCACCGAGTTCTCTTACCAACTCGTGCAAGGTTACGACTTCTTGACACTTTACAAAGATAAAAATTGCCGTCTTCAACTCGGTGGCTCTGACCAATGGGGTAACATCACTACTGGTACTGAGTTGATTCGTCGCACAGTAGGTGGTGAAGCATACGCACTCACTTGCCCACTTATCACAAAAGCTGATGGTGGTAAATTTGGTAAGACTGAAAGTGGAAACGTGTGGTTAGATGCTCGTTACACTTCTCCTTACAAATTCTACCAATTCTGGTTGAACGTATCTGACGCTGACGCTGAAAAATATATCAAAATCTTCACCGAACTCTCTCGCGAAGAAATTCAATCACTCGTTGAAGAGCAAGAAAAAGATCCAGGTTTGCGCCCATTGCAAAAACGTCTTGCAAAAGAGATTACTACAATGGTACACTCTGCCGAAGAATATGAAGCAGCAGTTGAAGCATCTCAAATACTTTTCAGCAACAAAGCATCTGAAACTCTTCGCAAAATCGATGAAGCAACACTCTTGGCAGTATTTGAAGGTGTTCCTACTTTTGAAGTTGAGAAAGCCGACATTGAAGCAGGAGTTAAGATTGCCGACCTTTTGACTGAAAAAGCCGCAGTGTTCCCTTCAAAAGGCGAACTTCGCAAACTTGCTCAACAAGGTGGTGTATCAATTAACAAAGAAAAAATTGCCGATGTATATACCGATGCTTCAGTAGATATGTTGCTAAACGATAAGTATATACTCGTTCAAAAAGGCAAAAAGAATTACTTCTTGCTCATCGCAAAGTAATAAAAAATAAAAAAAAGTTGCAAAAATATTTGCACAGTATAAAAAATGTGCGTACCTTTGCAACGCTTTAGGACGGAAGTCTTGGGCAATAAGGATTGTCTTATGGTGTAATGGTAGCACTGCAGTTTTTGGTTCTGCCTGTCTAGGTTCGAGTCCTGGTAAGACAACTTAGGGAATAAGCTAATTACGAAAGTAGTTAGCTTATTCTCGTTTATGCCCCTTTTTATTTCCAGGCATATTAGGACTCAACCTAAAAAATGGGGCAAGGTGGACAAAAAGTAGGATAAAACCTTTGTAATACACTGAAATACATATCTTTGTGAAGAATATTATTGATATGGTAAAAAAAATGCTTTTTT
>JAFYSL010000079.1 GCA_017559355.1 Muribaculaceae bacterium | reverse complement strand
TCTCATGCCGTTTTTAACGACCTTATTTGAGCCACAAAAAAAGCATTTTTTTTACCATATCAATAATATTATTCACAAAGATATGTATTTCAGTGTATTACAAAGGTTTTATCCTACTTTTTGTCCACCTTGCCAGAATTTGAAATAAATAAGAATGTATATACAACAAAAAATCCCGAGCCATTGGTTCGGGATTTTTTAGATATTGTTCTAAAATTATTTTTTGCGACGTGCACCGTAACGGCTCATGAACTTATCTACGCGACCAGCTGTGTCAACCAATTTTTGTTTACCAGTGAAGAATGGGTGAGATGAGCTAGTGATTTCAAGTTTTACTAGAGGATAAGTAACGCCATCAACTTCGATTGTATCTTTAGCTGCTACAGTTGAACGAGTGATGAAGATTTCCTCGTTTGACATATCTTTGAATACTACTTCACGATAATTTGAAGGATGAAGATCTTTTTTCATTTTATTTCTTATTTTTTTAATTAATCAAAGTTATTTATAAAGTCACGCTGGTAAGGCGATCATTCGTAATGGCGTGCAAATTTACGCATTATTCTTTGATTGACAAAGTTATTCTTATTCTTTTTTTATTTTTTTATTCTTAAAGTGATCATTTCAAATGATTTCACTCTATTTCCCTCTCTATAAACACAATGGGGAACTATTTTTTAGTCCCCCATTGCTATTGTTAATTTTAGAATTTATCTTATTCAAATTCCATCAATGGAGCTTCAGCGCCAACAACTTCATCGGGTTGAACAAAGATGCGTTTCACTGTTACATCTTTTTCAGCGACTACGTCATTTTCCATCTTCATTGCTTCATATACGAGCAATACACCACCTTTAGCTACTTTATCGCCAGGTTTTACTTTGATAGAAATAACCTTACCACCCATAGGAGCTTTAAGTACTTCACCTGTTACAGGAGCATCTGCTTCAGCACCTGCTGTGAGATCTTGCGCTGCAGCATCAGCTGCGTCGATAAATTCAACCATTGCTTCATCTGCATTAACCACTTGATCAGGGTTAACAAGAATGCGTTTGATTACAAGGTCCTTTTCTGCAACTACATCATTTTCCATCTTCATTGCTTCGTATACAAGGATTACTTCACCTTTAGCAATCTTATCGCCAGGTTTCGCTTTGATTGATACAATGCGACCACCCATAGGAGCTTTCAACACTTCGCCTGTGATAGGAGCTGCTGCTTCAACTGGTTTTTCTTCAACTGGAGTTGCAGGTTGAGCTGCTTGATTTTCTTCAGCACGACGTTTGCGAAGGAAGCCATTAGCTACGTTTGGCAACAATTCTAGAAGCAACATTTCTTCTGTATTTGAAGCTAATTTAACGCCACCAAGTTCAGCAAGTGTTGGGTTTTCAGGTTGTTTATATTTCGATACATCATAAGGACGTTCGGTTGCATCGCCAGTGATTTGTTCGCGGAATGCAGGATCAACAGGAACTGGAGTTTTACCATATTCACCCTTAATCAATGAGATAAATTGATTAGAGAGGTTAGAATAGTCAGCATTACCTTTCTTGCGGTCAAGTGCCACAAATACAGCTTGTGAACCCACGATTTGGCTTGTAGGTGTTACCAAAGGTACAAGACCAGCATCGCGACGCACTTTAGGAATCAAGCGCATAGCATCGTCTAGCAAGTCTTCAGCTTGAAGTGCCTTAAGTTGAGCCACCATATTTGAATACATACCACCAGGAACCTCTGCGTTTTTAACCAATTCATTTGGTTTTGGGAAACCAAAGTATGCTTCAATAGCATGACAAGCAGCAAGAAGAGCCTCTTCATTGTTTGCTTTAGCTGCAGCAACTGCTTTATCAAGTTCTGCTTCGATTTCAGCAGGAAGTTTATCATTTAGTGGATCAAATGGCTTTGGCAATTTACCTAAATCGAATTCTTTGAGTGATTCACGAGCTGCAAGGAGTTGGTTACGGATTTGACCAACAGCTTCCATGTTCACATCAATCTCTACACCTAATTTTTGAGCGAAAAGATATACCAATTCGATTGCAGGAGCAGCTGAACCACCACCAAACCACCAAATGTTTGTATCAAGGATGTCAACTCCATTGATGATAGCCATTACTGAAGATGCAAGACCATAACCAGGAGTACAATGAGTGTGGAAGTCAACAGGAACATTCACAGCAGCTTTCAATTTAGAGATAATTGATGCAGCACGTGATGGGTTAACAAGCCCAGCCATATCTTTCAATGTGATGATTTTAGCACCAAGAGCTTCCATCTCTTTTGCTTTACTTACGAAATATTCGTCGGTAAAGATTTTTTCAGGTTCAACAACCTTAACTTCAGCTTTTTTGCCAAACAAACGAGCTAAGAAACCTTGTTTAGGTTGTTCTACTTGCGCAGGAGTTTCCTCTTTTGGGTCAACTGTATAACATACAGCACCATCAGGAATACCTCCAAGTTCGTTGATAAGACGGATTGATTCTTTTACATTATCAATATCATTAAGTGCGTCGAAGATACGCATCACATTCAAACCGTTTTGAATTGCTTCTTTATAGAATCCTTCAAGTACTGTATCAGGATAAGGCACATAACCGAAGAGGTTACGACCACGAGACAATGCTGTAAGCAACGATTTTCCTTTCATCACAGCATCTACACTACGCAAACGATTCCATGGTGATTCATCAAGATAACGCATAACAGAGTCGGGCACTGCTCCACCCCATACTTCCATTGCATAAAAACCTGCGTTTTCATACAAAGGCAACAATTTGTCGATGTTTTCTTGATTAAGACGTGTTGCAAAAAGCGATTGTTGACCATCGCGAAGCGTCAAATCTCTGATTTTTAATTTTCGTGGTTCCATGATCATTAAAATTTTTAACGGAGCTACTCAAACTCCTCCAAAATTGTGTTATTTTTGTTAATTATATTAATAACGCAAAGTAATATATTTATTTTGATTTAAGGAAATGTTTCCGTAATTTTTTTTTATTCTTGAAAAGAATTAATTTTGTAATAGATTTTCAACCATTAATAACTAAGATAATGTTTAGTTTCTTCAAGAAAAAACAAGAACCGCTCCAGCTTTGTTTTAACACTGATATCCATTGCCATATACTCCCAGGCATTGATGATGGATCACCCGATGTTAACACCTCAATCGAACTTATTGAGAGAATGAAAAGTTGGGGTATAACACGCATTGTTGCTACCCCTCACTCTACTCAAGCATCTTTTGAGAATACTCCCGAAACAATGGACAATGCTCTCACTTTACTTAAACAAGAATTGGAAAATCGTCAGATTGAAATTGACATCACACATTCGTCGGAATATCGCATTGATGAATATTTCATCAATCAATTAAATGATGGCAATATCGTTCCAATGCCTAACAATTATCTCCTTGTTGAAAATTCGTTTATTCAAGAGCCTTGGAACCTTGATCAATTACTATTCGATCTCAAAGTAAAAGGTTACAAGCCTATTCTTGCTCACCCCGAGCGATATATGTATTACTATGCTAAAAAGGACCGTTATAAAGCTATTCATAGCACTGGGACTAAACTACAACTTAACATTTTAAGTTTATCGGGACATTACGGCAAAAACGAAAAAAACATAGCGCTTGAACTTCTTGAAAAAGGATACGTTGACTTTATTGGCACTGACCTTCACAATCATCGCCATGCCGATGCAATCGAAGCCTACCTCGCATCTAAAGATTATCGCAAAATCAAAGATCATATATCATTACTAAACAACACTATTTAGGATCTAGACTACGCTATAACATTTCACTATATATCAATAGTTTAAATTGTGGAGCCACAACTATTGCATGCTCTATAATTACACTCTTTACGGCCTCATATACAGCCCAATCGGTTGACGCCACATAACAATATATTTGCACTGGTTGCCCCTCTGGAGTTGAATCAAGCAACGTCACAAACAATTGATATTGCTTTGATATCATTGGATGTGAAATGAGATAATTACACAAATAAGCACGATAGAGGCCTAAATTTGTTTCAGTTGAACCATTTATCCCCGCTAATCCACCTTGATAACTGCGATTTTTTTCAACAAAATCCTTTAACGATGAATATTTTTCTATAATTTCATTCACTAATACATCATCACACTCTACTATTGTTTTCACATCAATAATCACATTTTGTGAAATCAACCACACTTTTGATTCAATCATACCTCGCCAATTTTGAAACGAAGTTGAAACTAATGTATAAGGGGGTAACATGACCAACGTATTATCCCAATTCCGTATCTTTACAACCGTCAATGATACATCTTCAACAACGCCATTTGCAATTGTTGATGGCACTACAACCCAATCTCCTACACGCAACATGTCATTTTGAGACAATTGTATTCCCGCAACAAAGCCTAAAATACTATCCTTAAAAATTAGCATTAAAGCTGCGGCAAACGCTCCGAGTCCAGTGAGCAAAACTGTGGGAGATTTTCCTATAATATTTGACACTAATATTATCACTATCACAATCCACACTACCCCTTGTCCTACATTTAAGACTCCTCGTAATGGATGATTTTTATCATTCTTACGGTTATCATAATTATGCCATAAAAAAGCAAGAATAGCACAAATAGCCACTCCTATTGTGATTGACAAATATAACTTTATCAACGCATCTAAAACTCGCAGGACTAATGAATCATTTGAAATAAATGCAAATGAGATTAGACCCAATAAAATAGTTGGAGGAAGAATATTACATATCTTTGAAAATATTTTTTGCTTAATTAATTCTTTCCCAACTACAAACTTGCGCAATTTTACCACTCGTTTTATGAAAAACAATACAATAAAACGCACTATCCATCCAAGGAGTAATGAAATGAGAACTATTATAGTTACATAAATAAGTTCCTCCAAAATAGGATGATTTGATACCCCTATATTTTCAAGAAAACTACTTATCTCGCTAACAAACTTTAATATAACATTATGTGCAGGAAACTCTTTCATATTATACACATTTCCCACTAGAACACAATAAGGCGTTTTTTAGTTTTAGGTTACCTGGACAAAAAGTAGGATGAAAATACACTAAAAAACTCTTAGTAGACAAAAAGTATGATAAATACCCCATTGAAAGCTTTCAATGGGGTATTTATGCCTAATATTT